>CAZJYH010000565.1:2972-3701 GCA_964549365.1 uncultured Alphaproteobacteria bacterium | reverse complement strand
ACCCTGTCGACCATCGCGCAGGAGCGCGAGCCGACGACCTACTTCGGACCGTTGCCTTCCGCGGGTGCGGCGATCGAAAGCTCCTCACCTCAGGATTTAGATGAGGCTCCCCGGGCGAGGCACAGCGCCTGAACGGGTGTATCGATACGACCGTGCGGGGGCCTGTTCTTTGGCACGAATCGGTGACGTTCTCGTCCATCGGCTCGTCGTGCTGAGAAAGGGGCACTTCGACGACGCGATCACTTCGTGCCGGTCAACACATGGGAGCGGCCGGTCTCGCACAACGTACGGAGCGGCATCATGTTCCTGAGAAGCGCACGTATCGTGAACGCAACGGACAGCCACAGCTCCGTCACGTGGCGCGTCGACACCTTGTGGCATTTCCGTGTTCGGATCTCGACTTCGTTCGGGGCGAAAGTGGAACTCGAAGAGCCGCGAGGCGCATCTCGTCCGCATCGCCGTGGATCGCGGCCCGCGCCCCGATTGAATCGGGATGTACCACGGAGTTGACTACCCGGTTATTCCGATTTGGATCCTCTTTTCACCGCAATGCGTTTTCCGGTAAATGCATGGTATTGTTGACCAACGGCCAAGGAATATTTGCGGTTTGCCATGTAGGGGCGTTGGCTTTGTGACCGATGTACGATTATGCCCGCGTGTGCCCGATCCGGGGTCAGGGTGCACGCGGACGATGGATTGGTTTCGCGAAAAGGTCCATTCGCATATCCG
>CAZJYH010000565.1:0-2962 GCA_964549365.1 uncultured Alphaproteobacteria bacterium | reverse complement strand
AATCACTCTCCACATGTCGACCAAATTGTATTTGGAACAGGAAGGCATTCTCGCGCCGACGTTTGGCGGGTGGGGGCCGTGCAATGAAGCGCCGGAAATACAAGCCGCGGATTTCGTATGCCGAGGAACGAATTATTGCCCGGATTGGTGACGTTCTCGGAACTTGCCACGTCGTTCCGGTAGATGGGTGCTCCGGATGACGCTGTCGCATTGCGTCGAAGTATCAAGAATGTCAACAGAACGGGACCGTGACATGCCTATCCCTCACGCTGCCGGGCCGCGAGCAGTCTTCGAGCAATCTCCAGGAAAATGCCAACGATGAACCTACCGTACTCCCCCTCTCGTCTACTCCTCTCGCTCTCGATTCTGGCCTTTCTGTTTGGATCCAACGCATCGGCACAGACGCTGTTCGGTTCGGTGACAGATATACGCTTCCTCGAAAACAGAGGCCAGATCGTCGATGCCGCGAACCATGCACGACCCGATATCCTCTACAGCGCCCAGACCGGCGGCGTGCGCATGTTCCTCCGCAAAGGAGGGCTCAGCTACCAGTTCGTGCGCATCGAACGCGCTGACGGTGCGCCCGAGAGGCCGACTCCGATCGACAGGTTCCGTTACGATCCGCACGTCGACACGTCGATCACGGTGACGACGTATCGGATGGACATGGAGTTGGTCGGGGCGAACATGGTGGCGCCGGTGGAGCCGAGTTTGGTTGAGGGGGATGTCGCTAACTTCTATCTAGCGCATTGTCCGCAGGGGATCACGGGCGTTCGGAGCTGTCGTACGGTGACGTACAAGGAAATTTATCCGAATATAGATCTGGTGTATTACGGTGTCGGCGGGAAGATGAAGTACGACTTCATCGTGCATCCGGGCGGTCGTGTCTCGGATATTCGGATGCGCTATGTCGGTGCGGATTCGGTTGTGCAACAGAGCGACGGCCGTGTGCTCGTGCGCAATCCGTTGGGTCAGGTCGCCGAGGGGCGCCCGGTCGTGTGGAGCGAGAGCGGCGCTGCGTCGCAGATGAAGGTGGCCGCACGGTATCGGGTGGTGGGCAACGAAGTGACGTTCGACGTCGGGCGGTACGACGGCGCGAAGACGCTCGTGATCGATCCGACTCTCGAGTGGACAACGTATTACGGCGGTTCGAGCCTGGAGTACGGTTGGGGCTTGCTCAACCTGAACATGGGTGCAAACTCGTGCCGTGCGACGAACGACACGCTGGTCACTGCACTGTCGACGACGGTGAGCATCGACTTTCCGGTGACACCCGGTGTGGCGCAGACGAGCAAGGCCGGAGGCGCCGGTGATTCCGATCTGGCGATCGTCCAATTCACGCATCGTGGAGCGCGAGTGTGGGCCACCAATCTTGGAGGAACACAGGAAGAACTCGCGGCCGGTGTCACCATGGATGGTCAGCACTACAGCTATATCGCAGCCAATACCTACAGCAGCGATTTTCCGGTGACGCCCGGTGCGTTCAACCCGACACACGCCGCGACATATTCCGGGGTGTTGTTCTCGCTGACCCCGACGGGGACGTTGGGATGGAGTACCTACTACGATGAAACGGATCTTGTGGTGATCACAGTCGACAAGGCGCGTAACCTCGTCGTCGGCGGTCGTGCCTACAGCGGAGTCGTCCCAACGGCCGGGGCATATCAGACAACGCCTCCTGTTTCCGGTGCATCAAAGGGATTCCTTGCCAAATTCACCTCCGCCGGAACGCAAACCTGGTGCACGTTCTTCGGTGGTACTCCCGCCGAATCGGATGCGTGGTATGAGATTGTTAGTGGTATTACGACCGACACCGCGAACAATATATACGCGTGCGGAACAACCCCGCACGTCGATTTCCCGCTCGTTGGAATGTCATTCCAACCTGCGAAATACGGGCCCCTCGATGCCTGGGTCGCGAAGCTCAATTCCAGCGGTTCTCCGGTCTGGTCGACATATCTCGGCGGCGATCTCTCCGATTACGGGGGGGATATCGTGGTGGACAGGCAGGGATTCGTTACCGTAACCGGCACGGCGTACAGTTCGAATTTCCCGGTGAGTCCGGACGCCTATCAGAGTACGTTGGGGGGCGGAGCCGGGGATGTCGATGCCTTTCTATTCCGATTCGACACGGCCGGGGGACGCGTATGGGCGACATTTTTTGGCGGACAGTGGCCCGAGTCCGGAAACGCGCTCGAAGTCGACGGAGCAGACAACCTTTGGCTCGGCGTGTCCACAAGCTCGGACGATTTCCCGGTGACCGGTGACGCATACCAACTGGTTAAGGGGAGCGGTTTCGTCGACCTCGGTTTGGCGAAGTTCGACAACGGCGGACAGCTCAGGTACAGCACATTCTTCGGCGGAGTCCGCGACGAAGCCGCCGATGGAATGTCCACCACACCGTTCGGCATTATCATCAGCGGTTCCACGTCCTCGGACAATTTGGAGATGCGCGGCAACTCGTACCAGAACACGTTGCGTGGTGGATACGAAATGTTCCTGGCGTATTTCTGCGATCCGGAGCCGGTGATCGAACAGAGCGGACCGTTGAAGTTTTGCATGGGCGACTCCGTGGTCCTTACCGCCCCCTCCGGCTTCGACAGCTACCGTTGGACAAACGGTGCAACGACGCGTTCGATCACCGTGAAGACTACTGGGGTCAATTCGCTGACCGTCACGACCGGCGGGTGCTCGAAAACCGTCGGTCCATTTTCAGTCACGGCGTTCGCGATCCCACAACGGCGCCTGCGTCCGGGCGGCCCGCTCATCATTTGCGAAGGCGACAGTGCTGTGTTCACCATCGGCGGCGGCATGAAGCACTATCGCTGGAGCACCGGCGATACCACCGCCACGGTCGTCGTGAAGGCTGCGGGCAGCTACAGCGTCTTCTTCGTCGACTCCAACGGATGCTCCAATTACTCCGACACCGTGGTTGCCACCATCAGCCCGCTGCCGCGCACGA
>CAZJYH010000564.1:0-3705 GCA_964549365.1 uncultured Alphaproteobacteria bacterium | reverse complement strand
AGGTACCGCCGATGGCCAAGAATAGCGAGAAGGAAGCCGAGGGCGCAACCGCCGAGGCGGAAGTTGCCGAGATGAGCCTGCTCGACAAGATCATCGTCGACGGCAAGATGGCGCGCGATGAGAGCCAGCGCGAGTACGCGACCGACCTCATCGGCGAGTTCGTCAATCAGGTGCTCGATCAGAGCATGACCACCAGCCGCGACACGGCCGCCATGATCGAGCATCGAATGGCGCAGATCGACGAGTTGATCTCGCGGCAGTTGAACGAGGTGATGCACGCCGAGCCCTTCCAGCGCATGGAGGCGGCATGGCGCGGCCTGAAGTACCTCCTGGACAACACCGAAACCAGCACCCGCTTGAAGCTGCGCGTGCTCTGCATCTCGAAGGGGGAGCTGTTGAACGACCTGCGCAAGGCGTCGGAGTTCGACCAGAGCACCCTCTTCAAGAAGGTGTACGAGGACGAGTACGGCACGTTCGGCGGCGAGCCGTTCAGCCTGATGCTCGGCGACTACGAGTTCGGCCGGCATCCGCAGGATGTGGAGCTGCTGGAGCGCGTGTCGCAGGTGGCCGCCGCGGCGCATGCCCCGTTCATCGCGGCGGCGAGCCCGAAGCTGTTCGACATGGGGAGCTTCACCGAGCTTGCCGGCCCGCGCGACCTGGCGAAGATCTTCGAGAGCACCGAGATGATCAAGTGGCGTGCCTTCCGCAAGAGCGAGGATGCGCGCTACGTGACGCTCACGCTTCCGCACATCCTGATGCGCCTGCCGTACGGCCCGAACACCGAGCCGGTGGAGGAGTTCGCCTTCGTGGAGGACGTCACCGGCCGTGACCACTCCAAGTACCTCTGGGGAAACGCCGCCTACGCGCTCGGCGCGCGCATCACCGACGCGTTCGCGAAGTACGGATGGTGCGGCGCGATTCGCGGAGTCGAGGGGGGCGGCCTGGTGAGCGGGCTGCACGTGCACACGTTCAGCACCGACGACGGCGAGATCGCCGCGAAGTGCCCCACCGAGATCGCGATCACCGATCGCCGCGAGAAGGAGCTGAGCGATCTCGGCTTCATCGCGCTCTGCTATCGCAAGAACGATGCGGTGGCGGCGTTCTTCGGCGGCCAGACCGCGAACCAGCCGAAGGTGTACAACAAGCCCGATGCCACCGCCAACGCGCGGCTTTCGTCGCAGCTTCCGTACATCCTCGCCGCCTCGCGTTTCGCGCACTACCTGAAGGTGATCGCCCGCGACAAGATCGGCAGCTTCATGACGGCGCAGAACGTGGAGACGTACCTGAACACGTGGATCACGCAGTACGTGCTCCTCTCCGACGACGCAGGCCAGGAGTTGAAGGCGAAGTACCCGTTGCGCGAGGCGCGCATCGACGTGCGCGAGATCGCCGGACGCCCCGGCTGCTACACGTCGGTCGCGTTCCTGCGTCCGCACTTCCAGCTCGACGAGCTCACCGCCTCGATCCGCCTGGTGGCCGAGCTTCCCGCGGCCGCGGCATAATTGACGTCGTTGCCGGCGGTCATGGTCACGCTGCACGCGTCGCGTAGCGTGGCCATGCTGCCGGGCGGCGTTCATCTCTGGTGTCAACAACAACTACACATACACGGACAACAGCATAATGGCAACGAACATCTATCTGAAGATCGAGGGGCCCGACGTCAAGGGCGAATCGACCGACGCGAAGCACGCCGGACAGATCGAAGTGCTCGGATGGAGCCACTCCTTCAGCCAGGCCACTTCGCCGGTGCGCAGCACGGCCGGCAGCGGCACCGTGGAGCGCGCCAACCACGCCGATCTCACCTTCACCAAGTACTCCGACATCTCGACCACCGATCTGCTGAAGCATTGCTGGGCCGGCCAGCACTTCACCAAGATGACCTTCCAGCAGTTTCGTGCCGGCGGCGTCGGTGAGGAAGTGGAGTTTCTTACCGTCGAGCTCGAAGACGTGGTGATCTCGCACTTCAGCATCTCCGCGGGGGCTGGCGATCTCCCCGTCGAGAACGTCGGCCTCGCCTACGGCAAGTGCACCTACAAGTACGATCCGGCCGACGAGAAGACCGGCAAGAAGGCCGGCAACAAGCCGGTGTCGCACGACCTCAAGACCAACGCCATCGCGTAGCCCGACGTGGGAAGTCGGAAGGCGAGGGGAGTGAAGGCCGGGGAACGAGAATGAGGATCGGTAGCGGGGCACGGAAGGATGATGCCGCGTTCGGCCGGAGTCTCCTACTCCGGCCGCCGACGCGTGCGGCGCGGAGGGCTCGGCAACGGCGGCCGGCGCTGTGACCTGCGGCTTCCGACTCGGAGGAGCGTTTCGTCGATCCGCTCGATGAGCGGGAGGCGCCGTCGGTTCCTCCGGCCGCCCGGAGGAGATCCCGGAACTCTTCGATAACAAACTCGGAGCAACAACCAATGTCGTCGGTGACCATCGGAGCCACCGCGTCGGTGATCGATCGACTGATCGACGACGACCCGGAGACGAGCACGGAGCCCCGGCCGCTGCGCGTGGTGGGCGAACGCATGCTTCGCGCCTCGGTACGGCGTGAGCTGCTGCGCCTGCTCAACACGCGGAGCAACGTGAAGTGGGATGAATGGGGCGATCGGCCGCGCACGGTGGTGGACTACGGCGTGCCGGACTTCACCTGGATGTCGCCGTCGAGCCAGCCGGACCGCGCGCGCCTCGGCGCGATGCTCGAGGCCTGCATCGCCGCGTTCGAACCACGCCTGAAGCGCGCCGTGGTGACGCTCGCGCCGGCCGGCGATTCGCGCTCGCTGGCCATGACGATCGACGCGCGGCTGGTGGTCGGCGCCGTCGACGAACCGGTCTCCTTTCCGATCGTGATTCGCGGCGACGGATTGATCCTGTGTCTCGAGGAGGAGGACGATGGCTGAGCGCGACGAACTGCTGGGATATTTCGAGACGGAGCTCGCGCATCTGCGACGGATGGGCGCGGAGTTCTCGCGCCGATATCCGAAGGTGGCCTCGCGTCTGGAACTCGGGCCCGATCAATGCTCCGATCCGTCCGTCGAACGGATGATCGAATCGTTCGCGTACCTCACGGGCCGCGTCCGGTACAACATGGAGCACAGCTTCCACGAGATACCGTCGGCGCTGCTCGGCATCCTCTATCCGCACTATCTCAACCCTGTCCCCACGATGGCGATCGCGCGGTTCGAGGTGGACCCGACGCGCGGCAAGATGACCTCCGGGTACACCATCAAGCGGGGCACGCAACTGTTCGCCGAGTCGCACCAGGGGGTCACCTGTCGGTTTCGCACCGCCTATCCGGTCACGCTCTGGCCGGTGGAGGTTGCCGAGGCGGCGTACGAGACGCGCGATCAGCTGGACGCGTTGAACATCCCCTCGCGCTACGTCTCGGCGGTGCGGATCCGTATCGCGAGCACGGGCGCCGACCTGACGGAGCTTGGGCTCGATCGCCTGCGGTTCCATCTGCAGGGGGAGTCCGGCCTGGTGCACACGCTCTATCGAATGGCGTTCGGCGAGTGCACCGCCGTGGCCGTGATGCCGCAGGAGGGGCGGCGTCCGACGATGCTTCCGAAGAGCGCGCTGGAGACCGTCGGGTTCGGTCCGGAGGAGGACGTGATCCCCTACGCCAGACATGCCCTGCCGCAGTATCGTCTGCTGCAGGAGTACTTCACGTTCCCCGAGAAATTCCTCTTCGTCGACATCAAGGGGCTCGGCTGT
>CAZJYH010000563.1:0-3707 GCA_964549365.1 uncultured Alphaproteobacteria bacterium | reverse complement strand
TCACCGGCTGGTACGGGCAGGGCGGCAAGGCGGCCGCGCCGATCTGGGGACGCTTCATGGCGAAGGTGTACAAGGACGATCGCCTCCCGTACGAGCAGCACGAGTTTGCCGGTGAGCCCGCTCGATCCTATGACCGTCTCCCCTACAACTACGATCGCGAGCCGCTGGAGAACAGCGACGTCCCGGCCGACGTGATCGGCGGGGATGAGGGGAGCGTGGAGAACATCAACGCCGACGGCACCAACAGCGACGACGGGAGCAAACCCGAGGCTCCTCCATCCGGACCCGACGACAAGGCCAATGCGCTGGGGGGGGGCGACGACAAGAAGAACTTCGGCCAGGGGAAGAACCCGTAGGGGAAAGTCGGAAGTCGAAGTGCAGAAGGCGGAAGTGAATACACAGGAAGGCCGAAGAAGCGGCCGGTAACGGTGGGCTCCGGAGGATGCAGCTATCTATAGTTGTCTGCCTTCCTGCCGAGGAATCAAGCTCCTTTTGGGAGCGGCCTCTTCTTTCCGCATGAGCGCCGACACGTCGGAAGGCAATGTGTGCTGAAGGCGGAAAGGAAGAGGAACGAGGAGCCTGCGCCTGCTCGTCGGATATCGACGAGGAGCCTGTATATCCGGGGTGCAGGGGATGGAGAATGAGAAATGACGGGACGGGCGGCACAAGCCGACCCCGGCGGGCTCGAAGCTCGTAGCCGGTGGTGCCGCTCTTTCATCGATCCGCATCCCGCAGGGGTTCAGGATCCGCGGCGTCGTGTTGTGACCGCATCCGTCATCCGCGCCGCGTGCGGCCATGCAGCGTGAGCACATAGGCATTGTGAAATGCCGCGCCCAGAAGACCGCCATACACCGACCGCACATCAAAGGCGGCGTTGAGCGCCAAAAGCCCGAGAACCGCCAACGGCAACACGACGCCGAGCATACCCTTATGGAGCAAGGATCCCGGAACACGCTCGCGCATGGACAATGCCACGACGGACGCCGCCAATGCGCCGTAGACCAACCCCACGGCCATCGCAATGCTCATGTTCGTGAGCAGATAGGATGCAACGCAGCAGACGACCACGATACCGAACCCGATGATGTGTGTTCGATGGAACGGCGTGAACAATGTGTTCATGATCGCCAAGATATAGCTGTGTGAGAATGATCCCGGTTGCTCGGACACACATGGCCGACGCCGAGGATCCGACCTTACCCACCACCTTGTGAGCGGCTGTCGGTATCACCTTCCAACAGGCATCTCCCTTCCAGCCAATATGCGCAGGCAGGGCAGTGCGGTGTGCGCACCGGGAGATCGCGGCGGCCGCTGTAGGTGATCGCGCGAATGTCGTCGATGGCCGAGCCGATCGTCTCCTCGATGCGCATCGCCTCGAAGCGGGGGAAGGTGAAGCTCTGCGGTTGGTCCGGGTGCTCCGTGAAGATGACCGTGCAGGTCACGGACCGCTGCTGTTCCCGCAGCCGTGCCAGCAGCCATGCGTAGATGCGCAACTGCGGCCGGTAGTCATCCGCCGCGGCCGTGACGGCGCCCGCCTCCACGCGTCGCGTCTTGAACTGTACCGCCGAGAGCGTCCCGTCCGCGGCCTCCACCACCCGATCCATCTGTCCCATCACCGTCTCCGAGTCGAGCGGCGCCAGAAGTTCGTATGCCGTGCGCGCGCGCGTTCCGGCAGGGGCGATAAGTGCACGCGCCGGCGCCGCGGCGAACAGGCGCTCAATCGTCGCCGCCAGCCGTGCCGCGAAGCGTTCATGATCGCCCGGCGCAACCGGCTCCATCGCCAGCGCGTTGCGCACCAGACGGTCGAGCCCGGGCGCCGCGCCGGTAGCCGGGTCGCGCAGCGGCATCCCGGTCTCCGGATCGAGCGCGCGATCGATCTCGCGCATCGCGTGCCGGAATGTGCGCGCGAAAGTTGTGCCGTCGTCGCTGTCGCGCCCGTCGGTTGCGTACGCGGCGCTCAATTCCTCCGGGATGCCGAGCCGGTACTTCAGGTAGTACTTGGTCGGGCACTGGCTGTAGACCATGAACTGCGTGGCGGAGTAGATCTCGCCGGAGGCATGCGCGGGAAGCTCGCCGATCCTTACATCCACGTTCGCGAAGCCCCGGCCGGCATCGGCCGCCTCCGCCGCGGGAGGGGGCGCGATCGTCCGGTGCACGCGCAGGCTCTGCTCCCACCGCTCGGTACGCAGCCCGATGCCGTCGCTCTCGAGGAATCCCAGCTCGGCCGGCGGCAGGGGCAGCTCGGCGTTCTCCTCCGGGAGTTCGACGAGCGGAGCCAGCCCCCATGCCAGCATCGTTCCGCTCTGCGAGCGTTTCGGGCTCACCGTGCCGGAGAGGATCAGCAGATCGCGTGCGCGCGTCAGCGCTACATAGAACAGGCGGGCCTCCTCGGCGCGTTCGCGCTCCTCGGCGCGCATCGTCATCAATGCCGTGATCGCGGGGCGGTAGTCCCGATGGTTGAAACGCCACGTCCATCCGAAGCCGAGGTCCTTGTCGAGAAACGGTTCACTCGACGTGCGGGTGGGGCTTTCGAGGCTGGGGAGCACCACCACCGGGAACTCCAGACCCTTGGCTGCGTGCATCGTCATCAGCCGCACGGCATCGCGTCCGGTGTTGAGCGGCGCCTCCCCCTCCAACTCCTCGGCCTCCACCATCTCGCTCACACGCTCGACGAAGTCGAACAGGCTGGTGAACCCGCGTGCCTCGTACTCGCGCGCCATCTGGAGCAGCTTGTCCACGTTGGCGAGGTTCTGTTCGCCCCGCTCGGCACCGATCGCCGCCCCGCGCCATCCGGTGCGCTCCAGCACGCGCCGAAGCAGCAGCGAGGCGGGGATGCGGCCGGCCATCGCGCGGTCATCCTCGATCATTCCGACCGCGCGGACCAGCGCCTCCTCGGCGCCCGGGTCCTCCGCCCTCCGCACCGCCCGCGACCAGATGTCGCGTCCCTCGGCGCCTTTCACCAGCGACAGGCGGAACAGCTCGGCGTCGGAGACGCAGAAGAAGGGCGAGCGGAGCAGGCCGATCATCGCGATGTCGTCGCGCGAGTTCACGAGCACGCGGAGATAACTCAGCATGTCGTGGATCTCCTGCGTCTTGTAGAAACCGGAGCCGCCGTGCGTGACGAACGGGATGTCGTATTTCCGCAACGCCGCCTCGATGGCCGGGAACTGCGAGCGCTTGCGGCAGAGGATCGCCATGTCCGCGTAGCGCGGCGCGCGCGGGCTCTCACCCGGCGCTTCGCTCGACGTATCCCACACCACGCGTTCTCCTCCGGCGACCAGCCACCGCAGGCGCCGCGCGATCATCTCCGCCTCCGGCACCTGCTCAACAGTCTTCTGCGCCGGTTCCTCGTCACCCGTCTCATCGTCGGTTCCCGCCGGTGGTGCGGCAAGGATCGCCTCCACCGCGCCGCGTCCGTCGGAGCGTCGAGCGCAGACGAGGGGCTCGTAGTCCACGCCGAACTGCGAGCCGCTCGGCCGCACGAGCACGGGACGGCAGACCGTGTTGACGAACGCGCAGATCGAAGGGAGCAGACGGAAGGAGGCGGTCAGCTTGATGACGCCGAGGCGCTCCTCCTCGTTCGCGGGCGCGATCTCCTCGGTCGTCCAGCGCAGCGGGGCCCAGTCGCGGCCCATGGCCGTGTTCGCCTCGCCGATCTCGGTCCCCGCCCGCGCGACCACCTCCACGTCCGCGTTGCGGACTCCGTA
>CAZJYH010000562.1:0-3708 GCA_964549365.1 uncultured Alphaproteobacteria bacterium | reverse complement strand
TGCGGTGGACTTCTATCGCAAGGAGGTGTACACCTACGCTCGCGAGGACAAGACCGCCCCCGCGGAGATTCTGGTGATCGCCGCCTACGACAGCACGCGTGTGACGATCGCGCCGAACGGTCGGTTGGACGAGTACCCCCGAACGTCGGTGACGCTCAACGCCGGGCAGGCATATCTGGTGCACAGCTATGTTGACCTGAAGGCGGACAGCACGGGGCTGCCGCAGGTGGATCTCGGCGGCTCGCGCATCACCGCCAACAAACCCATCGGCGTCATCAGCGGCAACACGCGCGCCGCGGCCATCTCCGATCGCCAGCTCATCACCAACAACTCATTGAAGAACATGATGATCGAGTGGCTGGCGCCCGTCGACATGTTCGGCCGCGAGTTCGTCTCCCTGCCGACATTCGACACGCGCCGTCTTACCGGTGATCGCAACGAGAAGGTTGCCGAGAAGCGCGGCTCGGAGTACGTGCGCATCTATGGAGCGAGCGACGGCACGGCGACGCACTACCACGATACCGTCGGAGTGCGCGATGCCGTGATCGGCCGCGGGGCGACGGCGGAGTATCGGGTCTACCTCCCGAAGCCGCACTACGTCCTCGCCGAGAAGCCCGTGCAGGTGATGATGCATTCCACCGCCGTGGTGAAGACCAACGGTCCGATCGCCGGATCGCCCGCCAGCCAGTCGTACGACACCTGGGGCCCATACATGACCGAGGTGGTGCCGTTCGAACAATGGACCAGGTTCGCGCCGTACTACGCGCCGACGAGCGCGTACGACACGCGGCACTATATCGATGTCGTTGCCGACACGAACGCGCTGGACAAGATCTACGACGAGACGGGATCACCGTTCGATTTCAACCAGGGGCGGATCGCGGGCACCCGATTCATGTGGGGGACGACGCCGATCCAGCCCGGGGTCACGCACTATCTGCAGAGCGTCGACAGCACGCCGTTTCACGCCGTTCAGTACGGGCTGCGACAGGGGGCCGAGAGTTACCGGCCGGAGGAGCCGAGGAAGACGTTCGCTGAGTATACCGAGCTGCTGGGGCGTTCGTACGGGATGGCGTTGGCGCCGGGGCGGAGGATCCTCCGTTCGTTCGACCAGTTGCACATCGAGAAGACCGACGACGCATGCGGTTCCACGGTGAGGATCCGGGCCACGAACCCGAACCCGGTCGGGCTGCTTTCGGCCGAGTTCGCCGTCGATGCCGTCAACGCGCGCGTGGTGGTGCGCGCGCCGCTCGGATGGAACGACGTCGCCGGCGCAACGCAGACCGAGCTGGCGCTCCTGCCGATCGATCCGGCGCGCGACGCCTCCGGGACGCTGGTGATAACCGATCGCACGGGAGCGCAGTCGACTGTGCCGTTCAGCTACCTCGGCGATCGCGTGGATCTCGCCCCCACGCGCCGAGTGGACTTCGGTGAGATCGGGATCGGGAAGTCGAGGGACTCGCAGGTGGTGATCACGAACGCCTTGAACCGGGAGATGACCGTGAAGGGGGTGACGCTGCGCTCCGGTGTGCAATCGTTCAGCATCGTCTCGATCACGCCGGCGCTTCCGGCGGTGCTTCCTCCGGGGGGGAGCGTGCGCGTGGTGGTTCACGCGGCGCCGGCCAGCGACAGGAATCTGTATCGGGATACGATGCGCGTGCTGCTGACATGCCACGAGGTTCGCCTGCCGTTGCAGATCGGCCCGGCGCCCCCGTGCGTGGTGGTTCCCGATCTCAGCTTCGACACGCTTCTGGTAGGGGAGAGCCGCACGCTCGGCCTGCGCATCTGCAATGATGGGCACGGGACGGTGAACTTCAGCAATCCGGTCGGCACGTACGCTCTTACGTGGCTCGAGCAGAACTTCTCCGTGCCGTCTGCCGATCTGTTGCGCCTGGCCGCCACTGCGCTCGGCCCCGACGAGTGCGTCACGCTTCCGGTGACGTACACGGCGAAGCAGGAGGGAAGCTTCGGCACCGTCGCCCGCGTGTGGGCCAATACGCGCCAGTGCCGCGACACGTCGTTGTGGAGTGTCGTCGTGCGGCGGCGGCCGAATCTCGGGGTGGGGCAGGCGGTCGCGAGCGTTGCCGGCCTGGAGGCGCGACCGAATCCGCTGACGGGCATCACCACCATTCGTTTGCGCGTGAACGCGGCGGCCCCGGTACGCCTTGCCGTGTACGACGCCGCCGGGCGAGAGACGGCCGTGCTGGTCGATGGTGTGCTCGATGCCGGCGAACATCTTCTGCGCTGGGATGCCGGGGGCGTGGCCGCCGGCCTGTACTACTGCCGCGCGATCGTCGGCGGACGTACGAGCGCGATCCCGCTGCTGGTGTGGCGATGAACGCCCGATCTGGGGCGCATCGCCGGAGATCGGCTCCGTCGCGATCCGCCGGCTGTGCGGCTTCGGCCGGCGCAAAGGGAACGCAATGTGGCGTTCTGCCTCTTATAGCGTAGCTTCGCGCGTTGACGCGCTCCGTTGGTTCTTCCGAACGTTCAAACATATGATCATCCACTCCGTTGACCGGATCACCCTGTCCGATCGATGGCCACGCCGTGCCGTGGCAAGACGCTTGGCCATCCTGCTCGGCGGTATCCTCTGCCTCGGCATCTCCGCGGCGATGTCCGCGCACGCCCAGGTGATGCTGGATATCTTTTCCACCAGCCAGCTCAATTCCAATCCGAACGAGATCTCCAACGGTGACGCGAACGGGGAGAAGGTGGGCGATCTGGTGGGCGAGCACGGGCTTTGGATCGGCTACGCCTTCGAACCCACCCCCGACCTGCGCATCACGCCGAGTTACAGCCTGGCGTTTACGCTCTGGCGCACACAGTCGTATCAGAACATCGTGCAGCACAACGGCTCGGTGACGATGCGCTACGACAACGTGAAACTGTTCGGTTACCGCGAGCCCGCGGCCGTCGCCGTTCCCGCTCAGGGAGGCGGCGACGCCGAAAAGGCCGGCATCGTGGCGCGGATCGATGCGCTCTCGGACGCCCTCGACAGCACCTTCTACACCCGGGCCGCGGCCGTCGAGCCCGGTGAACAACCGGCCGATACGGTCGAGAGCGATTCGCTGCTCGACGAGCTGGACGCCATCGAGGAGGATGCGTGGGGTCTGGAAGACGAGGATGTTGCCGATACGTCCGCGGCAAGGACGCCGGTGGACGAGGCGCCGCGGGGCGGGACGGATTCGCTGTTGGAGAGGGCCGTGGCACGGCTCGATGAGATCTCCGACACGCTCGCGGTGTTTGTCGGCACGCGTGCGCTGGTGGACCGCACACTCGATGGGCTTCGCTCGGTGCGCGCGCAGCTTGCGGTCGGCGGCAGCGGTGATCCTGCGGCCGCACAGGCCGTGGTCGCGCTCGACGCTATCGTCCGCGATCTCGAACGATATGTGCCCACGGCCTCGGATCCGGCATCGGACGCGCTGGCGGCCGATGAATACGACGACTTCTCCGCGATGCCGGACGAGTGGTACGCGCCGTTGTCGCTGAGCTATCAGTCCCTGATCCGGAACCTGACGGACGACTACTACTTCTACACGATCGAGTCCGACGCCGGGGCCGACAATCTGCGCGCATCGGCCGGCGGCGGGGTCGTGCGATATATCGCAACCGACGATCCCTCACTGCTGCAATACAACACGTCCACGCTCAACGCCGGCGTTCTGCTGCAGCACGTTGACGGGCTTGTTCATGCCCAGCAGCAGG
>CAZJYH010000561.1:1746-3709 GCA_964549365.1 uncultured Alphaproteobacteria bacterium | reverse complement strand
TGTGCCGGCGGCTGATTCACGACCTCCCCGTCCCCGACTCGTACGAGGAATTGCACGAACTGGCCGACAGGCGCGCCGACGCGACAGCCCCGACGCCGGAAGCCGATGCGGCGCGCTCACCGATCGCGGAGATGGTGGGATGCGCACGGTAGTTGTACTACAGGCGCGCACCGGCAGCACCCGCCTTCCGGGGAAGGTGTTGATGCCGCTGGCGGGCGCCCCGCTCCTCGAACGAATGCTCGAGCGCGTGCATGCCGCCTTGACACCGTTCGAGATCGTGGTGGCGACGACGACGCTTGCCGAGGATGCATCGGTCCGCAGCCTGTGTCGCACGCTCGGTGTGCGATGCTTCAGCGGCCACCCGGACGACCTGCTGGATCGCCACGTTCGCGCCGCCCTCGACGCGCGTGCCGACGTGGTGGTGAAGATTCCCACGGACTGTCCGCTGATCGATCCGCGCGTGATCGATCGCGTTCTGCACGCCATGCTCGACGCGGCCCCTTCCCTCGACTATGTGAGCAACCTCCACCCGGCCACCTATCCCGATGGACAGGACGTGGAGGTGATGACCTTCGATGCTCTTGAAACCGCCTGGCGCGAGGCCGTGCGGCCGATGGAGCGCGAGCACACGACGCCGTTCCTGTGGGAGCGGCCCGAGCGTTTCCGCATCGGCAACGTGACCTGGGAGCGCGGCCTGGATTACTCGATGTCGCATCGTTGGACGATCGACTACGCCGAGGACTACGCGTTCATCGCGGCGGTGTACGATCGACTGTACGATGCACGGTGCCCGGCGTTCGGTATCGACGACATACTCGCGCTGCTGGAACGGGAGCCGGGAATCGCCGCCGTCAACGCCCACCTCGCCGGCGTGAACTGGTACCGCAATCATCTGGACGAGCTGCGTACGATCGACGGCTCGATGACACGCACACCATGAAGGATCTGCCATGAACATGAACATCGAGACGGAGATGATCGCCCCGGCCGCCCAGGAGGAGCCCGCCGGCGATCCGGAGCTGACCGCACGGGCGCTGCGCGTACGTGAGCACATCGTGCGGATGGGAACCGGCGGCGGCTGTTTCATCGGCGCATCGCTCTCATGCGCCGACCTGATCACCTTCCTCTACAGCGAAGGACTGAACATTTCACCGGAGCGGCTGGACGATCCGAACCGCGACTACCTCTTCCTCTCGAAGGGGCACGACGTGCCGGCGCTCTACGGCACGCTGGCGGAGTTGGGCTACATCGAGCCGGAGCGGCTGCGCAATCACCTGAGCCCCAACGACTCGATCTACTGGCATCCGAACCGCCGCGTTCCGGGAGTGGAGTTTCACTCGGGATCGCTCGGGCATCTGCTGTCGGTGGCGATCGGCGTGGCGGTGGACATTCGGCTGCGCGGCGGGAGCAACAAGGTGGTGGTGATCCTCGGCGACGGCGAGATGAACGAGGGGACGATCTGGGAAGGGATGCTCGTGGCCTCGGCGCTCGGGCTGGACAACCTGACGGCGATCGTCGACCGCAACGAGTTCCAGGCCAACATCCGCACCGAGGAACTGATCCCGCTGGAGCCGCTCGTCGACAAGTGCATCGCGTTCGGTTGGGGCACCGAGCGGATCGACGGCCACTCCTTCGCTGCCATGCGCGGCGCCTTCTCCCGTCTCCCCTTCGCGGCCGGCCGCCCTTCGATCATCATCGCCGACACCGTGCGCGGCCGCGGCTGTCCTTCGATCGAGCGCCGTGCCGACCGCTGGTTCGTGAAGCTTACCGACCGCGACGCCGAGGCACTGCTCGGCGAACTGCACGGCACCGATGCTTCGGCACTTGAGTCGGAAACGTTGATGGTGCGTTAGTAGGCGCAGGTCTTCAGCCTGCGCTCGAACGATGCAAGCAGACGGCCCCGCACGAAGGTCTTCAGCCTGCGCTCGAACGATGCAAGCAGACGGCCCCGCACGAAGGTCTT
>CAZJYH010000561.1:0-1646 GCA_964549365.1 uncultured Alphaproteobacteria bacterium | reverse complement strand
GCCCCGCACGAAGGTCTTCAGCCTGCGCTCGAACGATGCAAGCAGACGGCCCCGCTGTACGGGCCCTCGGCCTTCGATCTCGAATGGGGAGGCAAGCCCTTGGACGACAACGAACGAACATCAACGAACTCATGACCTACGAAGAACTGCTTCTTGAACTCGCGCGCCGCGACGAACGCATCGTGGTGATGACCGCGGAGAACCGCGCGGCGATCCGGAATCTGCCGGCGCAGCTCGGCGGCCGGTTCATCGACGTCGGCATCTGCGAGGCGACGATGATCGGCGCTGCGGCCGGGCTGGCTCTGCGCGGGCGCGTGCCGATCGTACACGCGCTGGCCACGTTCCTCACGCTCCGTGCGTTCGAGTTCATTCGCACCGACGTCGGAATCGCGAACCTTCCGGTGAAGCTTGCCGGCGGCGTGCCGGGCGTGCTCTCCGAGGCGAACGGCCCCACGCATCAGGCGATCGAGGACGTTTCGTTGATGCGCGGCATCCCGGGCATGTGCGTCTTCGCGCCGGCCGATGTCGACGAGCTGCTGGCCGGCCTTCCCGCCGTGATGGAACATCCCTCCCCCTTCTACATCCGATTCAACACCGCCCCGGCCGCCGTGGAGCATGCGCCGTTTATGATCGGCCGCGCCGAGACGTTCGGCAGCGGAACCGATGTGGCGATCATCACCTACGGCTTTCTCCTCGGCGAGGCGATGAGCGCCGGGGCGCTGCTGGAGGCACAGGGTCTGAGCGTCCGCGTGGTGAACCTGCGCACCGTCAAGCCGATCGACCACGACGCCGTGATGCAGGCCGTGGAGGAGACCGATCTGACGGTAACGCTCGAGGACCATTTCCTCATCGGCGGGCTGCGATCGATCCTTGCCGAGATGCTGCTCGAACACCGCCTTGCCGCCCGCGTGTTGCCGATCGCCTTCAACGAACGATGGTTCATCCCCGCGATGCTCCCCGACGTGCTCGAGCGCGAGGGGCTCACCGGCGCGCACATCGCGTCACGCATCGCCGAGGCGATCGACGGCAGCACCCGCACGCCGGCCGCTGCGCCGACCGAATCGGAGATCATCGCACACTGACGAACAACCCCATCCGCGATTCCCCCGAGTCGCGACCACAATCATTCGGAGCCGGCCATGCCGAACAGAGTGAATTTCAACGAACGATATCCAACGATCACGCGATCGAACCAATACTACCAGCGCGCGGTGGGCCTTATCCCCTGCGCCACACAGACCCTTGCGAAGGGCCCCGGGCAGCACGTGCGCGGCGTCGCGCCGAAGTACCTGGTGCGCGGCAAGGGCTCACATGTATGGGATGCCGACGGCAACGAGTTCCTCGACTACAACATGGCGATCGGGCCGGTATCGCTCGGCTATTGCTACGATGCCGTCGATGACGCAATCCGCGCGCAGCTTGCCGACGGGATCACATTCTCGTTGATGCATCCGCTGGAGGTGGAGGTGGCGGAGTTGATGCGCGCCGTGGTGCCGTATGCCGAGTGCGTCAGATTCTCGAAAACCGGATGCGACGTCACCAGCGCGGCGGTCCGTCTGGCGCGTGCGTTCACCGGCCGCGACACGGTGCTCTGCTGCGGCTATCACGGCTGGCACGACTGGTATATCTCCGTCACCGACCGGAAC
>CAZJYH010000560.1:0-3714 GCA_964549365.1 uncultured Alphaproteobacteria bacterium | reverse complement strand
GGCGCTCGAGATCGCGACGAGCCCGCGCGACGGCATGTCGCTCGACGCCCTGGAGACCGCGCTCGCGAAGCATCCGGTGAAGGCGGTGCTGGTCGTGGCAAACTTCAATCAGCCGCTCGGCAGCCTGATGCCCGACGAGAACAAGGAGCGGCTGGTGCACATGCTGGCGAAGCGGAGGATCCCGCTGATCGAGGACGACATCTACGGCGATCTCTACTTCGGTGCGCGACGCCCGAGGAACGCGCGCGCGTACGACCGCGACGGGGTGGTGCTCCTCTGCGGCTCCTTCTCGAAGACGCTCGCGCCGGGACATCGGATCGGGTGGGTGGCGCCGGGACGCTATCAGGATCAGGTGGAGCGATTGAAGCTGATGACGAGCATCGCCACCGCGTCGGTGCCGCAGATGGCGATCGCGGAGTTCCTGCACGGCGGCGGTTACGACCGCCATCTCGGCCGGCTCCGGCACGCCTTCGCGACGCAGACGCAGGCCATGGCGCAGGCGGTTGCCGCCTGCTTCCCGCCGGGAACGAAGGTGACGCGTCCGGCCGGAGGCTTCGTGCTCTGGGTGGAGCTGCCGAAGACGGTGGATGCACTTGCGCTGCACGCGCGGGCGCTCGAGAAGAAGATCGGCATCTCCCCCGGCCCGATCTTCTCGCCGAAGGGGGGCTACACCAACTTCATCCGACTGAGCTGTGGGCATCCTTGGTCCGACCGGATCGCCGGCGCGATCGAGACGCTCGGCAGGCTGGCGAGAGCGTAAGGCGCCGGCCTCGGGTGTCCGCCGTCGCACTGTAACGTTGCCGTGCGTGCGCGTCTGATCCCTTGTTGTGAGGATGCAAGGCTCGCGCGGATATGAAGCGCGTACGCCCCCCAGACACACAGGTCCCGTGCGCGGCGATCGCCGTTGCGGGAAAGGCCGACATAACACGCCATGTGGAGCGAGGATGCCATGAAGGACGTAATGGACAACGAACACCACGCCGCGCCCGACCACGATCACGCCGGTCACGGCAATACGGGCCATGACCATGCGGGCCACGGCCACGCGGGCCACGATCACGGCAACGCGGGGCACAGCCACGCCGGCCACGATCATTCGGACATGGTGGACGACTTCCGGCGCCGCTTCCGGGTTGCGCTCGCGCTGACCGTTCCCATCGTGATCCTTTCGCCGATGCTGCAGATGTGGGCGGGCCTCGGCGATCGGCTGCGTTTCGCCGGCGACTCCTTCATCCTCTTCGCGATCTCCAGCGTCGTCTTCGTGTACGGTGGCTATCCCTTCCTCAAGGGGCTCGTCGATGAGCTGCGCGAGCGCCGGCCCGGCATGATGATGCTCGTTGCCGTGGCGATCACCACGGCGTACGTCTACAGCTCCGCCGTGGTCTTCGGGCTGAGCGGCGAGGGCTTCTTCTGGGAGCTTGCCACGCTGATCGACCTGATGCTTCTCGGGCACTGGATCGAGATGCGTTCGGTGATGGGGGCCTCGCGCGCGCTCGAGGAGCTTGCCCGACTGATGCCCGCCGATGCGCACAAGGTTTTCCCCGACGGTTCGGTGCGCGATGTGCCGCTCGACGAGCTCCTGAGCGGCGACCGCGTTCTGGTGAAGCCGGGGGAGAAGATCCCGGCCGACGGCGAGGTGGTCCAGGGGGCGACGTCGGTGAACGAGGCGATGCTGACCGGCGAGTCCAAACCGGTGAACAAGATCGTCGGCGCGGAGGTGATCGGCGGCGCGATCAACGGAGAGGGGGCGATCACGGTGGAGGTGCGCAGAACGGGGGCGGACTCCTTCCTGGCGCAGGTGATCGACCTGGTACGGGGGGCGCAACAGAGCAAGTCGCGGACGCAGGATCTCGCGAACCGTGCCGCGCTCTGGCTCACACTGATCGCGATCGGCGGCGGCATCGCCACCTTCGCCCTGTGGATCCTCAAGCCCGACGTGACCCTCGCGTTCGCGATCGAGCGCGCCGTCACCGTGATGGTGATTTCCTGCCCGCATGCGCTTGGGCTTGCCGTGCCGCTCGTTGTGGCCGTCTCCACTGCGCTCGCGGCCGGGAGCGGCCTGCTGATCCGCGATCGCTCGGCGTTCGAGAACGCACGCAACATCGACGCGGTGATTTTCGACAAGACCGGCACACTCACCGAGGGACGGTTCGGCGTCACCGACGTGTTGCTCTTCGATGATTCGGTCGACGAAGGCGGCCTCGTGCGGCTGGCGGCGGCGGTGGAACGATACTCGCAGCATCCGATCGCCGCGGGCATCGTCGCCGCCGCGGATGACATCCCGGCCGTCACGGATTTCCAATCGATCACCGGCAAGGGGGCGCAGGGAACCGTAGAGGGGCGGGCCGTCGCCGTGGTGAGCCCCGGCTATCTCCGCGAGCGGGATATCGTCCTCGTCGATGACCGGGTCGACAGGCTCCGGGCGCAGGGGAAGACCGTGGTGTTCGTGCTGATCGACGGCGCGCCGCACGGCGCGATCGCGCTGGCCGACATCATCCGCCCCGAATCGCGTCCGGCGATCGCGAAGCTGCGCGAGATGGGGATCAGGACGATGATGCTCACCGGCGACACGGCAGATGTGGCGAAGTGGGTGGCCGACGAGATCGGCCTTGACGAATATTTCGCGGAGGTGCTTCCGCACGAGAAGGCGGCGAAGGTACAGGAGGTGCGGGCGCGTGGGCTGGTGACGGCGATGACCGGCGACGGCGTGAACGACGCCCCGGCGCTGGCGCAGGCCGATGTGGGGATCGCGATCGGCGCCGGCACCGATGTGGCGATCGAGACGGCCGACGTCGTGCTGGTGCGGAGTAATCCGTTGGACGTCGTGGCGATCATCGAACTGGCCCGATCCACCTATCGGAAGATGGTGCAGAACCTCTGGTGGGCCACCGGCTACAACGCCGTGGCGATTCCGTTGGCGGCCGGCGTCCTGTACGGCTTCGGGATCATCCTGAGCCCCGCCGTCGGCGCGGTGCTGATGTCCGTCAGCACCATCATCGTGGCGATAAACGCGCGGATGTTGAAGCTGCGGCGGTGAGCCGGTGCGCAGGGGGCGCGTCGGCTCTCACCCCGGCCTGCGCGCCATGATCGAGAACGTCAGCGGCAGCGTGCCGCGCAGCTCGGGTCGCAGGTTCGCGAGGATCGGCCAGTACTCCTCCGGATGTTCTCCCATCCGCTCCACCACGAGGCCCGCGCCGGCGACCGCGTTGAATACGTCGGCGATCGTCCAGAGCCGCTCGTACTTGCGGCCGAGCTCGGCGTCGGGGGCATCCAGTGCGCCGATGTAGGCGCCCGGCCATCCCCGCGACGATTCGGCGTGTCCGAAGTAGGGCGTTCCGTTCCCGGCCACGGTCTCCGCATCGGTATCAAGGAGCCACGTGAACGGGTGGCCGTCGAACAGATGCAGCAGCCCCCCGGGCTTCAGCAGCCGATGCACGGCGCGCGCCCAGCCG
Organism: uncultured Alphaproteobacteria bacterium; assembly: GCA_964549365.1. Classification (GTDB taxonomy): domain Bacteria; phylum Bacteroidota; class Ignavibacteria; order OLB7; family OLB7; genus JAFDZV01. The sequence continues at coordinate 262 of CAZJYH010000560.1, read as the reverse complement.
TCGAGGTCATGCAGCCAGTTCAGGGCGCCGCGCCCCGTGTAGACGAGGTCCGCCGTGCCGTCGAGTTCGTCCGGAATCTCCAGCACATCGGAGCGATACCATCGCGCCCGCGCGCCGAGCGCCTCGGAGACGCGGCGCGCGTTTTCGATGTGCCGGTCCGAGATGTCCACGCCGACCACCTCGCGCGCTCCCTCGTTCAACAGCGAGAGCGTGTCGCGTCCGGATGCGCACATCAGATGCACGGCCGTGCCGCACCACTCCC
>CAZJYH010000559.1:2781-3717 GCA_964549365.1 uncultured Alphaproteobacteria bacterium | reverse complement strand
GAGCACGGCGGTGGTTCCCGTCTGCACGATCTCGCGCACCTCCACCGCAAGCGCAGGCCCGATGCCCGGCACCTTGATCGCGGCACCCGAGGCAACAACGGCGGCGATGTCGACGGCACTGGTCTCGAGCGAGCGTGCCGCACGGCCATAGGCCTTACTCCTGAAGCCGTCGTCGCCGTTCAGCTCAAGATAGGTCTCGATGTCGTGCAGGATCTTCGCTACGTCGCGTGCGGTCATGGACATGCGGCTGGTCGATGCGCGTGAAGAGGAAATGTGTGGAACGCCGGCGCGCTGCTGTGAGGGGATGGCACGTCGAGCGCGACAAAGTTATCGAATTCCGGACGATTCCGCTCAATCGTACACATGCATTCGCTCTCGGGACACCCCCCGGGATCATGGCGTGGGAAGGTGTAGCAGCAGGGATCGGGATTTCTCATGTTGCCCCCACGCAGCGGAAGGTCCGCTGCGTTTCTATCCCCACCGTCTCGATTTCATCCACGCACACGCTGCGTTCCCAGGACAACGAATCACGGGCATGAAGGCCCGGCGCCGTCGGCATTCACTCCGCCGAGGCATCGAATCGGCACACGGAACGTTCGCCGCCGAACCATCCATCACCAGGATATCGCGGCGCGATCCGTGACCATTGCCGTAGAGCCGGGTGGGCATGTCCACCTGCGCCGCTGCGTACCGGCGTTCCCGCCGGTGAAGAACGGGACGGGCTCCGCTCGACGACGTGATCGGTCGGAGCAATCATTCTACTTCCCACATGTATTTCCACGGAGAGATTATGCGACATGCATTCCTTGGCGAAGTGATCGCCGCGGCATTCGGAGTAACGCCGCACGGCTGGGCCCTCTGCGACGGAGCATTGTTGAACGTCGCGGACTACCTGGACCTTTTTCAACTCCTCGGCACGGCATACGGCGGCGACGG
>CAZJYH010000559.1:0-2771 GCA_964549365.1 uncultured Alphaproteobacteria bacterium | reverse complement strand
GGGCTGCCCGACCTGCGGGGCCGGGTCATCGTCGACAGCAACGGCACCACGCTGCTGCGCGGCAACTCCGGCGGCGCGGCCACGCACACGCTGACGGTAAGCGAGATTCCCGCTCACTCGCACGATGTCAACGTCACCGATGTTGCCGGAGCGCTCGGCAATCCCACCGGGAACTTCCTTGCAACGGTCAGCGAACCAGGCGTTGCCATCTACCGCCCGACCTCATCGGGCGCGAAGCTCCACGCCGATTCGATCGCGATGACAGGCGGCGGAGCAGCGCACCAGAACATGCAGCCATACCTGGTGATGAACTACTTCATCTGCATCGAAGGGGGGTGTTATCCGGTGCGATGAACGAACGGAGACGGATCGGTACTCTTCGTCCGGCGTCCCGGCTCGGCCGCCCGGATGAACGGCAGTGATCGGTTCGAAGGCGCGCGGGGACGATGCGGTCGGACGCATCGTCCCCGCTCCATGTTTCCGGCCTCGCAGCACCGACCGACGGAGTCCCGACGGGGCATGTAACACGTCGCCGTGTCGTGCGTGGGAGACATAAGGCCGTTGAGACGGCAATCACGAGAACGATTCCACTGCATGCACAGCGATCGATGAACAGGCGTCTCGTCCTCCCCACTCTCCTCTTCATGGCCGGCCTGCTGGCCGTGATCATCCTTATCGCGCGCGCGACGAACGACAACACGCCGCCGGTATCAAAGCCCGCCGCGGTGAGCCCGAAGAAGGCCGCTCCGATAAAGAGGCCGGCCGGAACTACCGGGCCGCGTGTCGTTCCGCTCCGCACGTCGATGCCGGCAGCCGCACGTCGCCCGACGCTTCCTCCCGCTCCACGATCGGTGCAGGCCGTCGTCGACAGTTTCGGCGTCGTCGCACGGAACCGATATCAGGCGGCATGCCGCGCGCAGGGAATCAACTGGCCTCCGGCGCGGCTCACGCTCCTCGCGTTCAAACGGGAACGCCGACTCGAGGTATGGGGGGCGAACGCCGAGGGAGCGTTTGCGCAACTGGGCAACTATCCGGTGCTCGCGGCCAGCGGCGGCCCCGGACCGAAACGAAAGGAAGGCGACAGGCAGGTGCCGGAAGGGGCCTATCTCCTGACGGAACTGAATCCGAACAGTCAGTTTCACCTGTCGATACGCGTCGAGTATCCGAACTCGCTGGACATCTCGCACTCCCGGCTGGACCGCAGCGAGATGGGGGGCGATATTTACATCCACGGGAACAAGCTTTCGATCGGGTGCCTGGCGATCGGCGATCGAGCCATAGAGGAGGTGTTCACGCTGGCGGCGCTGGTACGGCCGGGCGCGCGGCGCATCGTGATCGCTCCGTTCGATTTCCGACGCAACCCGAAGACCCCCTACCCTCGCGAAGAAGCATGGGTGCATGACATGTACGACCGGATCAGGCAGGAACTGCGCATGTTCCCGTCGACGCCCACCACGGCCGCCGCTCACAACTAAGTACCAACTCCACGCCTCCCCGCTTGCTGTTAACTGCTATATTTGTTGACATTCTCGATATAATACCCGGTCACATTCCCGCATCCGCTCATGCCGATCATAACCCCGGACTACTACGATATCGACGGATTGTTGAGCCCCGAGGAGCGCATGGTGCGCGACACGGTGCGCGAGTTCGTTGACAACGAGGTGCTTCCGATTATCGAGCAGCACAACCGGGAGGGGACGTTTCCGAGCCATCTGGTGAAGCGGTTCGGCGATCTGGGGATGTTCGGGCCGACGATCCCGGAAGAGTACGGCGGCGGCGGCATGAACTCCGTCTGCTATGGACTGATCTGCCAGGAACTCGAGCGCGGCGACTCGTCGTTGCGCAGCGCGGTGTCGGTGCAGGGATCGCTGGTGATGTATCCGATCTGGCGCTATGCGAGCGAGGAACTGCGCCGCGCGTGGCTGCCGCGCCTTGCAAGCGGCGACGCGATCGGTTGCTTCGGGCTCACCGAACCGGACTTCGGCTCCAACCCGGGGGGCATGCTCACCAACGCCCGCGAGACCGACAGCGGGTACGTGCTGAACGGCGCGAAGATGTGGATCACCAACGGCACCATCGCCGACGTCGCGGTGGTGTGGGCAAAGCTGGACGGCGTGGTCCGCGGCTTCATGGTGGAGAAGGGAACGCCCGGCTTCACCGCTCCCGAGATGAAGGGGAAGCATTCGCTGCGCGCCTCGGTGACGAGCGAACTGATCTTCCAGGATTGCGAGATCCCCAAAACCCACATCTTCCCGGATGTGCAGGGCCTGCGCGGGCCGCTCTCCTGTCTTACCCAGGCACGCTTCGGCATCAGGTGGGGCGCGATCGGCGCGGCGATCGCCGTCTACGAGTCGTCGGTGAAATACGCAACCACGCGCATCCAGTTCGACCGGCCGATCGGTGGATTCCTGCTCGTGCAGGAGAAGCTGGTCTGGATGCTGAACGAGATCACCAAGGCGCAGTTGCTGGCGTATCGACTGGGGCGCTTGAAGGATGAGGGGAAGATGACCGCCCAGCAGGTCTCGCTCGCCAAGCGAAACAACGTCTGGATGGCCCTGGAGTGCTGCCGCATGGCGCGCGATCTGCACGGCGCGAACGGCATCCTCGACGAGTATCCGGTGATGCGCCACGCGGCGAACCTCGAATCGGTGAAGACCTATGAGGGAACACACGACATTCACACGTTGATCCTCGGTGCGGACATCACCGGCATCGACGCATGCAAGTAAGCGCGTGCCAGGCCGATGAGCGACACTGCAGAGATCCCC
>CAZJYH010000558.1:0-3730 GCA_964549365.1 uncultured Alphaproteobacteria bacterium | reverse complement strand
TTCGGCCTTCCGCATTCGGCCTTCCGCATTCGGCCTTCCGCATTCGGCCTTCCGCGTTCTGCCTTCAGACTTCTGCCTTCCGCGTTCTGCCTTCAGACTTCTGCCTTCCGCGTTCTGCCTTCAGACTTCTGCCTTTCGTAGATTGCCGCATGGCTACAGCAAAACGTGCGGAAGAGGACATCCTCTGGAAGATGTTGTCGAGCGAGCTGCGGATGGAGGATGTCCGCGAACTGCGCGAGTATCTCGACACCGGAGCGATGCATTTCGAGATGGGATACGGCGATCTTCTGATCGAGCCGTACGACGCCCGGGGCGGGCGCAGCGCGATGTTCCGCGTACGCCACGCACGGCACGGCGAAACGCTCGTCAGCTCCAGCACGCTGCGCAGCGTTCTCCACGATCTGCATCATCATTATCTGCGCTGAACGGCGCCCCCACGCGCGCCGAAGCGCTCCATCCCAACGGACAAGCGATGAACATTGCCATCGGCGCGGACCACGCAGGGTTCGCGATGAAGACGGAGCTGACGGACCGGCTCCGCGCGGCCGGCCACGCGGTGATCGATTGCGGCGCCTACACCGACGCCCCCAGCGACTACCCGGCCGTGGCGATCGCGGTGGCCGGGAGCATTCTCGCCGGCCGCGCCGAACGGGGCATCCTGCTCTGCGGCAGCGGCGTCGGCGCGTCGATCGCGGCGAACAAGATCGTCGGCATTCGAGCCGCGCTCGCACACGATGCGTTCAGCGCGCGCCAGGCGGTCAACGACGACGACGCGAACGTGATCTGCCTGGGACCGCGCGTGATCGGGCCGGAGTTGGCGATGGTGCTGGTGGAGATCTTTCTGGCGAGCACGTTCTCCGGAGCCGAACGGCATCGGAGGCGTCTGGCGATGGTGGCGACGATCGAGTCATCCGGCGGCCATGTTTCGCCCGACGCGGAACCGCCGGGCGAACCGTCGACGACGCATCAGAAGTCCTGAATCAGCCCGAGCAGAATCGCCTGCTTGAACTGCGTCCGGCGCGTCTGCCGGACGTCGTGCAGCACCTGGAGCGTCCACGTCAGCCCGATGGACTTCCAGAGCACGAACCGCGTCTCGTTGTCCCATCGCAGCGACCAGACGCCGAGGTCGTCGAACGAGCCGAACATCGAGAACCGGCCGGAGTAGCTGACCGTTGAATCGGCGCGGAAGTTGGCGTCGGATGCGAACTCGATCCCCGACTGCGCGCGGTAGGTTTCCGCGATGCCGCGTGTGGTGTAGTCGTCGGTCAGGCTGGTGTTCAGGTGCGTACGGGTTTGCCGCAGCGCCAGCCCGATGCGCGTGTTCAACATGCCGGACTTGCCGTTCAGCATATGGTTGAACCCGGCGCTCTGCTGCGTCACCACCGGATCCCAGAAGCTCTGCGTACGATTGCGCCGCCCGCCGTAATACGTGAACGACTCGGTGATCGGCGTACGGATGTTGAACGCGACGTACGGATCCAGCGCCCACTTGATCGGATAGATCCCCACCTCCTCGTTGAAGAAATCGTTGTCGCCCACGCGAAGCGCGTTCTCCGGGATGCTGTCGTTGGCGTAGTTGGCGCCGAGCGCGAACTGCAGCGTCGAACGAAGGTTGATCGGCCCGAAGGCGCGCTGATCGTTCAGACGCGAGGCGAAGCGAACGGCGAAGTAGTTGTCCTCCCCCATCGCCCAGTTCGACGAGAACGCCTGCGAGAACGCGAGGTTCACCGAGTTCTTCGGATTGAAGTACTGCGCCGACTGCGGCGTCATCGGCTGCAGCGGAATGTTCCCCTGCGCACGACATGGGAACGCTCCCAGCGTGGCCGTCACCATCGCAACGAACCACAGAGCATGATATGGAGTCTTCACGTAGGTCATTGGTTCGACGAGGGGGCGAACCGTGTGTGTTCTGCGAGACGTTATGGCGCCGATGGAACGGCCCCATAGTAGGACATCCCGACGAAAAACGCCAGGCTTTTGATCATACATTCCGGCTCATCCATTCCGGCACGGCCGAAGCATGCCGCGGCGCCCCCACGCTTTACAGGTGGAGACGCCGCTTGCACACCTTCGCAACCGGAACACGGGCGAGCGCCCGCACTCTCATGCCGCGCGGTGCTTGTCGGCATCGCGCGGCCTTACGCCGGAGCGGAGGCCGACAAACATCCCGGGCGGTGACTCAACAACTCGTCACGGGCAGGTGGGCTCGCACCCATCACCCCCGCCTGCGCAATCGCCCGAGGAGGACCCGCCGCCGGACCCGCCGCCCGTGTAGGGCTCGAAGATCGGCGTCGCCGAGCCGGAGCCGCAGCATGCCACGAACTCGCGGATGCAGAGATTCGACGGTCCGCACACCCCGAACTTGGTGTCGGTGCCCTGCCCGGTACGCTTTACGCATGCCGGGAAGATCACCCGCACCGTGCCGAAGATCGGGTCGCAGACCGGAAGGCACTCCAGCTTCCCGAGCGCCATTGCCTGCGACATCGCCGCGTGCGCGATCAGATCGAACAGTTGAATCGTCGACATGTTGTCGATCCAGGCGTCGTCGCCGCTGAAGGTAATGGATCCGATCTCGGGGTAGATGTCGGTGCGGAGACCGACACGATAGACTTGAATGACAGTTTCAACTTGTGGAGCACTGGCAAGCGTACCAATACTCTTGTTGTTGACGACACCGGTCGTGATCTTGACCTCGAATCGTCCGAGGAACTCCCCCTCGCGCGCGGCCGGCTTCGACTGCGCCGTCGCGTAGGGCCCAAGACAGGCCAACGCAAAGGCGAGCATGAAAATGAATCTGGTGACAAGGGAACGCATACGCTTCTCTCTCTCTCAAGTAGATGGACAAGAATGGGTTAGGGAAGCACGCCATGCGCCGTAGGGTCGGGGAAAAACGATGGCGGCGAGGCGGCCGGACACGTCCGGCGGCGCACTACGTACGGCGCGCGCAGGGCTGGACGTGCGGCAACACCGAAACATACACCGGGGGTACCCCGGCGGGCCAGTACATGTTTGTGTACCGGGGATGAGTTTCCGTCAATACTTCGAATGGGGTGCCGTCGGCCCCGGGCCCGGCAAACACGGGCGTGTGGGGCGTTGCGTCATACAGCGCGGCCGCGATATCGTGGTACGATATGCCGCAATTCCGTCGTGGGGCATCGCATCCGGGCGGGGCATTGGTTGTGCCGACGCCGCGCGATGCCCGGGGTGGGACGGCCGCAGTCCCTCGCACCCCTCCGTGTCATGGTCATCTTCCGGTGGTCTCGTTCCCACCGTCCATACATCGTCCTGGTCTTCCGATCGAATGTCCCGCTCCCGTCCGCACGACGTCGACGAAGGATGGAGCGGATCTTGCACCCTTCCGGGGTGCCGAGGATGCGGAGCGCCATGTTCTCCGGGGGCATCGCTTCGCTCAGCCACCGGCTACCCGCTGCAAACCCTCCGGACTCGTGAGATCTCCTCCCGACTTCGCCCACCTCGGCCGTCGCACTCTGACTTCTGCCTTCTGCACTCTGACTTCTGCCTTCTGCACTCTGCCTTCTGACTTCCGCACTCTGCCTTCTGCCTTCTGCCTTCTGACTTCTGACTTCTGCACTCTGCCTTCTGCACTCTGACTACAGGCTGTTCTCCTCTCCCAGTCCCTCGATCCCCATGCGCGGCGAGAAGTACTTGGCGAAGAGTTCCGGCAGGCTGCCGGTGCGGGTCTTCCGGTAGATCCGCTTCGTGTGCTTGC
>CAZJYH010000557.1:0-3735 GCA_964549365.1 uncultured Alphaproteobacteria bacterium | reverse complement strand
ACTTGATCAGGATCACCCGCACGTCGTTGACCATCGAAAGGAGCAGCTTGCGGTAGCTGGCCGCCTGCGTCACCTCGTGGCTGTTGAACACGTCGGTGATCTTCGTCGCGCCGTCGACGATCTCGGCAACCGTCGGCCCGAACTCCGCGCGGATATCCTCAAGCGTATACTCGGTGTCCTCCACCACATCGTGCAGCAGCGCGGCGGCAACAGAAACGTCGTCCAGACGGATCTCCGTGGCCACGATGATCGCCACTTCGAACGGATGCGTGTAGTACGGCTCCCCCGAGGCGCGGATGTTGCGCTTGTGCGCGTCCACGCAGAGATGGAACGCGCGCCGGATCAGATCCTCGTTGTAGCTGCGGAGGTTCTTCTTGCAGACCGCGAGCAGATGGTTCAGCCGCTTCTCCAACTCCTCCGGCCCCACGGCCACCGGCCCTGCGGCGGGCATTCGTACCGACGTCCCGTTCGCTGCAGGCTCCGCCGGCGGAACCGATGCCTCGGTCCGCGCCTGCGCCGCTCGGCGCGCGTCGGTGTCGTTGATGCGTTTGCTCACGTGATTATTCGGATGAATCTCTCTCCCCCGCTTGGCAAGGGCTCCTGTAGTCGACGCGCGGCACGCCGGGGAATTTCATCGGGCGTCGGCCCGGCGCACCGGATCACACTCCCCAAACGCCCGGGTCAACCCCGGGCGAACTCACAACGGTTGTCGTGGAGTTGACTCCGCGACCGGGCCACTCTCCCGCACGATGTGAGTGACGGGCCATGCGCGATGATGCGCAGACGGCACCCATACCCCGTCACTCATAACCGTCCCAACTCATAACCGTCCCAACTCATAACCGCCCTACCCCTCGTACACGTCGGCCACCTTCCGCGTCATGTAGTCGAGGAACGCCTCCTCGCTGAGCGGGGTGCCGCAGATATCCATCACCAGCTCCGACGCGCGCTTCGAGCGGCCCCAGCGATGGATCTTCTCGCGGAGCCAGGCGAGGATGTCGCCGAACTCGCCGCGCGCGATCCGCTCCTCGAGATCGGGCACCTCGCTTCGCAGCTGGCGATAGAACATCGCGGCGTAGAGCTTGCCGAGCGTGTAGCTCGGGAAGTAACCGAAGCCGCCGAACGACCAATGGATATCCTGCAGGCATCCCTCGGCGTCGTCGGCCGGCACGATGCCGAGATACTCCTCCATCTTCGCGTTCCAGATCGCAGGCACGTCGTCCACCGCGATGGTGCCGTTGATCAGCCCATCCTCGATCTCGAAGCGCAGGATGATGTGAAGGTTGTACGTCAGCTCGTCCGCCTCGATGCGGATAAAGCTCGGCTTGACGACGTTGATGGCGCGATAGAAGTCCACGGCGGTCAGCGATCCGAGCCGATCGGCGAACGTCGTCTGTAGGCTCGGGAACGCCCACTGCCAGAACGGAGCGCTGCGGGCGATCATGTTCTCCCAGAACAACGACTGCGACTCGTGGATCCCCATCGAGGTCCCCGCCGCCAGCGAGGTGCGTTGGTACCGCTGGTCGAAGCCCTGCTCATACATGCCGTGCCCTGCCTCGTGCACGAGCCCGAACAGACAGCTTCGCAGATCGTCGGCGAAGATGCGCGTGGTGAGCCGGACGTCGTTGGAGCCGAGCGACGTGCAGAACGGATGCGCCGAGAGATCGACGCGGCCGTTGTTGAAATCGAAGCCGAGCTTCGCCACCAGTTCGCGCGCGAACTGGAGCTGGGCGTCGCGGTTGAAATCGGTGAAGAGCACCGCGTCGTCGACCGCGCGCGGTGAGTTGCGCGCGCGCTCGAGCAGCACCTTCGTTCCGGCCTGCAGACGTTCGAAGACCGGTCGCAACTGCGCGGCAGTGGTTCCCGGTTCCCAGAGATCGATCAGAGCATCGTACGGGTTCTCGGCGTAACCGAGGTACGCGGCCTCATGGCGCTTGAGATCCACCAGATGCGCGAGCTGCTCGGAGAAGAGCGAGAAGTTCTTCTCGGCGCGTGCCCGCTTCCACGCGTGCTGTGCAAGCGATTGTGCCCGCGCGAACTCGCGGACGTGCTCCTCCGGAAGCTTTGCGGCCATGTCCACGTCGCGCTTCGATTCGCGCACGGCCGCGCGCTGCCACTCCTCCAACCCGACGCCGTTGGCGGGATCGGCGAGGGTCGCGATCAGGTTGCGATAGTCCGGCGCGGTCGCCATCTGATGCGCAAGCCCGCTCAGCGTAGCCACCTGCTCGGCCCGTCCACCCGCCGAACCCGACGGCATGTACGTCTCCTGATCCCAGTTCAAAACGCTGATCGACGCGTTCAGGTCGGCAAGGGTGCGGGTTTTCTCGAGATAGATCCCAAAGTTCTCTGCTGACATGTATCCGGTTTGATTTAAGGGTTCAACAAGGGAAACGCTCTCCGGGCGATTCGCGGCACCCTCGGCGAAGGCGCCGTATGCGTGCGAACGGATTCAAGGGGTGGGCTCGGCAACGAACGACAGCCCGTCGCGATCCGGCATCAGGTACCTCTGATAAAGTTCGATGGCCCCCTGTTGCCAGAACGCGCCGTTCAGTAGTCCGGTTAGGCCATAACGGGATTCGATCTCCCGCACGATCCTGTTCGAGCCGAGCGACGGGGCCGAACGGTAGGCGCCGCAGACCGCGTGGATGAGAGAGCCCTCGCCCCGCAACAGGCCGACGGCAAGGGCGGCGGGAAGGAACGCGTTCACCACGATCTCTCGCGCCCGCTCCTCCCCCACAAACGGCTCCCCACCGAGCCGTACGACAAACAGGCGCTCGGCACGCTCGAACGCACCGCGTCGAATGAATGCGGAGGCACGCTCGAACAGCCGCTCGTTGTACAGATCGTAGGTCAGTTTGGCGGCGGCCCACAGCCGACGTTCCGGCGTGTTCGCCGGGCGCGTGTTATAGCGCCATTGGACCGTGCTCCGAGGAAGATCGCAATTAATGCCGAAATTCCGCAATCGTTCCGACGGGAGAAACCCGCGCGCCGCGTGCCGGGCCCGCTCCGGCTCCACCGCCGACCACGCAAACACGGCCGCGGCCACCCCTTCGAACGTGTTCGGAGCCAGACGCCGCTCATCGAGCAGCAGCAGGTCGGCAACCGCAAGCATCGCCGCCCGGTTGGCGGAGTAACCGAGCGCATCGTACAACCTGCGCACGAAGGCGCGCCTCGGCCGATGCTGCGCCGGGATCTCCGGCTCGGCGCGAACGATCTCCGTGGCACGCCGCAACAGCCGTGCCCACGCAAGCTCCGCGACGAACGCGGGATCCACCATCTCGACAGGCAGTCGGGACGCGTCGGCCGCGCCTCGCGACGGCGCCGCCTCAACGAGCACGGCCGCCTCCAGGCTCGGCAGGCCCAGCCCCCGGACGTCGGAGGCCCAGTCGGTCGATCGCATGATGACATGCAGGATCACCTCGCGGTACGCCGGGTCGGCGTCGTGCCCGTGCGCATACCAGTCCCCTTCGGCAACGTGCATCTCCACGGCGCCGACGCGCAGCTCGCCGTCGATGATCAACACGGCGCCCAGATAGTCGGGCCCGTCGGAGCGGTTGCGCTCACCGCGGGCGATCACCAACACGCGCTCGCAGTCGCGGCACGTGAAGGTGGTTCCGGCAACGGCCCGCTGCTCCCACAACGCATACAGTTCTCGTTCGGTGCGTGACGACATGATGCCCCCCTGGTGTAACGGTACGAACCACCGCACGAGGCATACGTTCGCACGCGTATGAG
>CAZJYH010000556.1:1564-3744 GCA_964549365.1 uncultured Alphaproteobacteria bacterium | reverse complement strand
GAACGAGAGCAAGACCATCACGCAAAGCTTCACGATCGACGCCGCGAAGTGGAACACCAATCAGGTGTACGTGGTGGCGTTCGTGCAGGACAACACCACGAAGGAAGTGATGCAGGCGGCGGCCAGCCAGTTCATGCCGCGCGTCTCGCTCACGGTCGGAACGCCCACGATGGTGCGGCAGTCAGAGGGTTCGCCGCAGACATGGAACGGAACGTTCCGCTCGTCGGTGGCCACGCCGTACACGGTGAAGATCGACAAGCGCCTGGTGAACGGCTGGAACAGCACCGTGATGGTGGGTGATCGCGCCGTGGCCAACGGCGACACCGTGATGATCGCGAGCGAGACGGATGTCACCGTTGCGGCAACGATCACGCCGGACGGCGTTCGCGCCGGCATGGGCCGCCTTGCCGTGGAGCTGAGCAACGGCCACCAGCATGTCGACCGCACGTTCCAGCTCTTCAGCGGCCAGGCCGAGGTTGCCATGCTTGTCCGCGATGAAGGGAACGTCGCGATCGCGAACAACTACATCGACGCCTTCTCGGCAACGCCGCGCAGCTTCGTGGTGCTCGACAAGGAGAGCGAGCCGCTCTTCCAGCTCCGCGACTTCCAGGTCGTCGGGATGGAGGTGGGGAAGGGCATCCTGTACGAGGAGGACGTCACGCTGCTGAAGAACTACATGGACGTCGGCGGCCGCGTGTTCCTCTCCGGCGCGGAGATCGCGTGGGGCCTGGTCGACACCGCCGCGCAGGCACGTGGGTACTACTACGATCCCGCCTTCGTCAACAACTACCTGCACGCCGAGTACGTCGGCGACGGCACGTCAGCGCTGACAACGGTGACCGGCGTCGCGGGCGATCCGATCACCGACGGTTTGAGCGTCAAGATCAACAGCGGCGTGAAGAATCAGGACACGCCGGATGAGATCAACCCGGCCAACGGCGCGGTGAAGATCTGCACCTACAACGGTGGCACCGGCGCCGGCATTCGGTATGCCGACTCGAAGCTCCGCCTGGTCTACCTCGGCTTCGGGCTGGAGGGGATCGGCAACCTGCAGCAGCGCACCGATCTGCTCGACAAGAGCATCACCTGGCTGATGGGAAGCATGGGCGTCGATCGTCCGATGGAATCGAGCGGCGCCACGCTGAACGTGATCCCGAACCCGGCAACCGGCAACGTGCTGGTGCCGTTCACGCTGCCGCGCGCGTCGCATGCATCGTTCGAGCTCTTCGACGTCCGCGGCGAGCGCGTCGCGACGATCGCCGAGGGGAACTACGAGGCGGGCGATTCATCGCTCACGTTCGATGCGGCACGCTTCGCGAGCGGCATCTACACGCTGGTGATGAACACCGCGAGCGGCCGCACGGCCACGAAGCTGTCGATCGCGCACTAGGCGCTCGCGGCAATCGTTCCGATACCGAACGCCCCGGCATGCATATCGCATGGCGGGGCGTTTCGTTTTCATCGGAACGACGGGATGTCATCGCGGGGTCCGCTCCACGACCGGCATCCGCACCACGTACGGCGTTGCTCCGGTGCAGCGGGCTACGCCTTCTTCGCCGCGGCGCGCGTCGGATTGCCGAGCGTCTCGTTCAGGTGCACCGCCTCCTTGACGAACGCCTGCACCACCTTCTTCCGGATCTCCTTCGCATCGCGCAGCTTCATATGCTTCATGCGGTCGCCGTCACCTTCGAGCACTCCATCGGGATCGCTCAGTTCGGTCCCGCGCCAGAAGCCGAACGTTACGTGGTTCTTGAAGGCCCGGATGTAGGCGAACGGGCCGTTGGTCTCGTAGACGGGCTGCGCCCATTTGATCGCGTGCGTTGCCGCCGGCGCCGCCTTCATGATCAGCTCGTGCAACGTTGCCACGATTGCCCGCTGCGGCTCCTCGAGCCGCTCGATGTACGCCGGGATCGTCGTCGGTTTCTCCGCCATGTACAGCCTCCTGCTTGATGTGCAGCTTCGTGAACCCCGCAAACATACCGCGCGATCATCCACGCTCACAACGGCGGGAATCGCGGGTGTCTCAGTTGGGATGGACGGCAGTCATCGCACCCGCAGAGACCGCATGGAAGGAGGCCGCACCCGACGAGGCGCTCCGGCACTTGACGCCCGGTAGCCGACAACGGGCTGAAGACAGGTCACGCGTCATCGACGCTCGGGGCCGACGGGCTCTCAGCCGC
>CAZJYH010000556.1:0-1554 GCA_964549365.1 uncultured Alphaproteobacteria bacterium | reverse complement strand
CTCAGCCGCGGAGCGGCGGCCTATCTACAGCGGTCGACGCCTTCTTCAGTGTACCCAGCCGCAGAGCGGCGGCCTGTGATTCTGAATGTGGTGTTCATAGCGGAACAAGACGCATCCCTCAAACCGAGACGCCTGCCGAATCGCTTGACGCTTCGGCGGCACCTTTGCTGCGAAACCTCGAGGATGTCGGCACGGCGTTGACCCGGCGCCCCCTGCCGGCACCGCAACGATGTATGGATGTCGTCGCGGAGTTCACCCCGAGACCCGGGCCGGCTCCGCACCAATTGGTGCCGTGTGCTCGAGCGGAAGATGCCGGAGTACAACTCCGGCACAACACATGTTGTCGCGGAGTTCACGCCGCGAACCGGGACGGCGCAACACATGTCCGATCCATGCCGGAGTACAACTCCGGTGCAGCAACACGTCTTCGGCACAACAGGAGCGGCGTTCTCGCCCCGATATATCGGGGCGACCGGCAATGCTCCGCCCACCAAACAGACGCGCCGTCCGCAGTGCCGGACGGCGCGATGCCCGCGGAGTGGAAGTCATCGCAGGGTCGTCAGGGCCTCGTAGGTGCTGAACAGGGGCCCTGCTGCGAGGAGTCATCCGCGGAACGACCGGCGGAAACATTGAACGTCGTTGTGACCGTGCCGGGGTGTTGCACGATCACAACGACGCGGCGATCACAATGAAGCGAGGAATGCGAGCAGCGCGCCGCGATCGCCCGCGTTCATGGCCCGCACCAGTTCACGCGCATGGGCCGCCTCGCCGCCATGCCACATGATCGCCTCCAGCATCGAGCGCGCACGGCCGTCGTGGAGGAACTCCGTGTGCCCGGATACCACCCCCGTCAACCCGATCCCCCAGAGCGGCGGCGTACGCCACTCTGTCCCCGTCGCGGCGAAGTCCGGACGGTTGTCGGCAAGGTCCGGTCCCATGTCGTGCAGCAGCAGATCGGTGTACGGCGCGAAGCGCTGCCCCGAGAGGAGCGCCAGCGGTGAGCTGCCCGCGCGCATCGTGGGCGTGTGACATGCCGCACATTGCGCTTCGGCGAACAACCGCTCGCCGCGCCGTGCGCGCTCATCGCCGACATCCCGCCGCGCGGGCACGCCGAGCGTGCGCATGTAGTGCGCCACGGCCTCCACGGTGGCGGCATCGACCTCCGGCTCGCCCCCCTGCGCCGCGGTCTCCTGCTGCTGGCCGTGGCACGACTCCGCCCGCAGCAGCGCGGAGGTGATCCCCATGTCCTCGTTGTACGCCCCGGCCGTCTGCGCGACGAGATCCACCGCGCTCGCCTTCCACCCGAAGCGGCCGAGCGCGCGCGCGCCGGTGCGTGGATCGATCGCGTAGTTCGGCCGTCCGGAGATCCCGTCGCCGTCGGCGTCGTTCTCGTCGGCACGCGCCAGCACGTCCGCCTCGCTCACCGCTTCGAGAAGTCCGAGACCGAAGACCGGCGGGGCCGTGCGCGGAGAGATCAACGCATCGGACGGGAAGGGAGCATAGGCCCCGCTCACGCTGTAGGTCGGGACCCGCAGGTGCACCTCCTTCCCGTCG
>CAZJYH010000555.1:0-3756 GCA_964549365.1 uncultured Alphaproteobacteria bacterium | reverse complement strand
CCTTCTTCTGGGCTTCATCGTGACGACAACGGCCACCGCGCAGGTCGTGGAAACGCCGTCAGGGCGTCTGGAGTTCATAGGGCTGAAATACCGCAACGCCCAGCAGTTGTGGGATTCGATCGTCGCGATCGCTCCCGGCAAAGGGGCAAACGAGTGTGCCGCGATCCTGCGCGAGCAACTGCATTTCGCCGACGCATCGGTGGTGTTGAACGGCTCGAACCCGGATGACTTCTACTGGGTGGTGACGGTGGTCGAGCCGGAGGACTCGGCACGGGTGCGCTTTCTGACGCCGCCGCGCAAGGCACAACCCGACGCGAAGGACTGGGGACCGATCGCACGCGCTTCACGCAGCGGCATGACGATGGTGCAGGCCGCCATCTACACATACGGCCCGTACCTGATCAACAAACCGGACAGCGCCCGCGTGATGCTGGCGCAGTACGCGCACCAGTATCGCGCCATGACCGGGCGGACACTGAACATGGGGGCGGCGATCGACACGGTTTGGCGAGCGCTCGCCGCGCGTAGACAACGTGAGGACAAGGCGCGGGCTCTGAAGACGCTCGCCACCGACGGCAATGAGGGCAACCGGGTTGCAGCGGTGATGATCCTGGCCAACTTCCCCGACGACGACGGCGTCTGGCAGGCACTGATGAACGCGCAGCGCGACCGAAGCGCCAACGTGCAATCGGCGGCCGGCTCTGTGTTGAACATCTTCATCACGTACGTACCCCGCACGGTGGACTGGGCGCCGGTGAAGCAGTCGATCCGCTACATTCTCAACGGTACCAACCTGTTCGCCTTCCTGCCGACTGCCAAGGTGCTCCATGCCACGCAGGTGTCGCCGGGCATCGCGGCCGGACTGCTTGCGCGCAACAGCGACCTGGTGATCGCCTACATGGCATCGGACAACCTCGAGGGACGCACGATCGTGCACAACCTGCTCTACCAACTCGCCGGCAACGACTACGGGCTGGACGCGACCGGCTGGAAGGACTGGATCGACACGCTGCGCGAGTAATCCTTCGCGGTGTTGCCTCGGTCGCCCGGCAGCCGGATCCGCCTGCCCGATGATGGTATTCGCCCGGGTCGATGATTGTCTGCAAAACATGGCGTATGTTCCGCCGTTCAAAGCCCCCGTTCCCATAGTTGCTCATTCATCCAACTACCTCCCATGAGAACTGGGCTTGCTTTCTGTTGCCTGACGGCAATCTGTTGCATCATGCCCCGGGTCTCCGCGCAGCCCATGCTGAAGTGCGGAACCGAGTTCACGATGCACCAGGCGCTGACGAGCGTCGGCAGGAACATCACCTGCACGGCGCAATTCGATGTTATTCGCGAGACGCCGACGAACATCGCGGTGTATCCATCCGACTCACTCCCCGGCGCAGGGCTGTTGATCGAGCAGACGATCGACAATCTGCACCGCATCTCCTTCGCGCATGATACATTCGGTCTGCGCCTCGTCTTCCAGTACGTAGTCGATCCGAATGTCAACACTCGGTACACCCGAACGATCGGAGGTGATACCATCCTTATCGTGACGCCGAAGCTCCCGCTGCGCGTGCGCCAATGCGGAACCGAGGCGAGGGCCTACGACAGCGACAAGAAGACGTTGACGTTGTATGGGACACTGTTCACGCTGGAGGCGATCACCGAATCGTCGAACATCCTCGTGGAGCGCACGTTCGACGGCGAGATCGGCAATACGACGATCTTGGAAAACAACATGCCGAAGTTCGAGGAGGATCTCCGGCACGCGGCGCACTTCTTCACGCTCGAGCGCTTCCGGGGCGCCATGAGCGACCTCCCTGAAGAGCAGTTCAAAGGCCTGCGGCTGCTTGTGCGCTTCAAGATCGTTCGGCAGTTCGCCGGCCGGCCGCGGCGATACGAGACGCATTAGAGCCCCGAGACTCACGGCGGCCCCGCCCGGGCCTGCTGAAACAGGGGAACGTACAGATCCTTCGTACTCCGGTATATTGGGCCGGTGATCATCGCGATCACCGGCGTGCCGGTACGGCGATATCCGTCGGCGCCGGCAGGTTGCCTGCCCGAACATCTCAACTCTACACACGCCATGCGACGCTTCCTTCTGATCGCGCTCGCGGTTATCCTCTGCAGCGCCGGCCTCTTTGCCGGCTACGTCATGTGGGACTACGACCCGGACAACGAGAGTCCACTGGTTGCCGCGCCGAGCTACATGGCGCTGTTCAACAAGGCCGCGCGTGACCGTGCGGCCGGCACGGACTTCGACGCGTTGGAGGCACCTCGAAAGCTGCGCGTGCTCACCGAGCTCGTCGCGCAGCGCGAGAATGAGCCGGCCCGGGAGGTCGCGCTGTTCAAAGCCCGTGAACTGAGCGACAAGGATGCGGCGTTGGCGATGCTCAGAAAGGAGCTGCCGAATCTTCGCGACGAACACTTCGAGGTGGCGATCGCATCGATCGCGGCGCTCGGCACTCCGAGGGCGCAGACCTTCCTCGATACCACCTACAAGCGGCTCGCCGCCGACCCCGCTGCGCACACGCCGATCGGGGATTATCGCACCAGCACGCTGACAATCGCCCGTGAGGAGCCGGATCTCACGCTGGCGTTCGAAGAGCGCAGCCGCATCGGCGCCGACTATTCGTTCGACAAGACCCGCGAGATCGGCCTCTTCTTTCCGAACGACCCCGACTACCTCTTCGCGATGCCGAACGCCGACGACGTGCTCGGCGCGTTCGACAACTCACGGTTCATGAAGGCGCTCGACGGTAGCCCCGTCCCGAAAGACGCATGGTCGCTGCCGATGCTGCGCACGCTGGCCTCGCTGCGAGGGCGCCTCGGCGAGACGATGGGTTTTCTCGCACCCTATTTCTCGCCGGAGAAGTTTTTCCGCGACATGGTGGTGATCGGCAAGTACAAGGAAGAGTACCTGATCGCCAGCTACAAGGACAAGAACGTTGCGGTGGCCGAGGCGCTGGTCGGCATCTTCAGCAAACTCGGGAAGGATTTCGGCATTCGACAGTGGACGGCCGGCGGCATGACGATCGCTTCGGTTCGGAACCTGAAGAGCGGACGCACGCTGAGCTACGCGGTGGTAGGCGACTACTTCGTGGTGGCGACGGACACCGCACTGATCGGGCGCGCCGCCGGAACGTTCAAGTCGGATCAGGCGCGCTCGATCGCCATCGACCCGGTGTTCGCGAAGAGCTTCGGGGCGCTCGATCAAAGCGGCAATCGGGAGATCGGATTCCTGTGGTTCAATCCCACGACGTACTTCGGCGTGACGGGTTCCACGGTTCCGACGGCCCGCCATCTGGCGATCGTGGCACGCGCGCTCGGCCGCGCCACCACCACAACCGAGTGTGCCGCGCAGGCTGAAGCCTTGGCTGCCCGCGTGCCGGGTGTGATTGGATGGTCTACGTTCAGCGGCGACGACCCCACGGTGCTTTGGCGCTATGTGGTGAACGTACGGTCGTTGGGAAAGAACCCGATAGACTCGCTCGCTCGCCTGGCGAAGATGGACATCGGCAAGCAGATCGTCCCCTTCCTCTCACGTTCGCTCGCGATTGCGTACGCCGGCGTGGATCATCTGAAACAGAACTACGGATACTCCAATACGGCCTTCAACCTTGTGGCGACCGTGCCGCTGCACTCCAGGCCGATCACGTCGGACGCGCCCGGCGGCGGCGGGTAGAAGCCCTGGCGCTGCAGCAGGTCGGCGCGGTTGACGGCCGTGGCCGCCACGTCGAGGAGGATCTCGCCGGGGCCCGGGAC
>CAZJYH010000554.1:0-3757 GCA_964549365.1 uncultured Alphaproteobacteria bacterium | reverse complement strand
AGCGGTCGGAAAATTCCCGCCGCGGGTCGTCTCGCGCCGTGCAAATGTACGGCCCGGACGCGATCGCCGGGAACGTGAAAAGAGGGGGTTGCCGTGGTGCGGCGCCGTTTCGCGAGGTGTCGGTGTGCCGTCGGCGTACTTGGCACCCTTCGCGGCCGAATGATGCCGGGCCGTTCGGAAGCGAGGAACCTCGCGGTGCCGCAAGGGCGCGCGAGGTTCGTTCGCAATGGTATCGATCAGAACAACGGCGCCGCTACGGTCGGCATGAATCTTTCGGGCATGCCGCGTCCGTGATGTTGATGACACATCCTACCGGATCGAAGCAGATGTCGGCGCACCAGTTCTGGGGCGGCAGGGTCACGCAACAGACGCTCCAGGTGCCCGGCGGGCAATTACATGGTTGCACCGGCGGTGGCGGCAACACCGGGTAGAGTATTCCCGCGGCGCTCACAACATAGTCGATCGATGTGACCCCCGCGGACACGACGGTTGTGCACTGCCCGGGTACCAGTGTTACCACGGGAATTGGATTGCCGGTCGTAATTAATTTGAGCGTCATCGTCCAACGGCTAGTGTTGCAGATGGTGGTTTTCGGGCACCCGCCCCACGGAACACCTGCCTGCAGAGTATCGGACCCCGCCACCAGCGTGAACGCGGCAAGAGCGCATGCCGCAATAAGCGAACGCGTTCGATTGATCATGATGATCTCTCCTTATTAATCCGAGAAGTGATTGGATACGGGGGATTGTCGCGATTTTATTTTTCGACGCCGCGGGCATCGTCCGCGTCCTTGTTCGCGACGACGCGACGGCATGGGCCGATACGCGGCCATACAGGATGGAGAGAGCGAACTGAGCGTGTGTGGAGAGGGCGACCGTGGAACCTGGGGCGATCGTACAATCGAGGCGACCGTGGCACCGATGGGGCGATGCCGCGTGAACGATGCAAAGCTAGAGCGCGGCGGCGGGCATGAAAAGTACATGATGATGCACCGCCCTTCAGGGGTACCGGCCCCCCTTCAGTGATACCGAACGTTGAGCGCGATGCGGCCGCGAAGGGCCCGCAGCGTTACGTCCCGCTCGCCGTGGGTCTCCAGGAAAAGAACGGCGCGCAACGAGGAGATCCGCGAGTGATCCGACACATGAATACGCAGCCGAACCCCACGCACATACGAGCCACGTCGGCGTGGCCGATCGCAGCCGCCGTCGCATGCCTGCTGATCCATGCTCGTGGGGTGGCGCAGCCGGCGGACAGCCTGCCGTCGCGCAGCCGTCCGGGCACTCCGGACACGAGTGTGATCGGCGTGAGCCGTGCGGATGATCCGGAGCCGATGATCGGGATCGAGGCGATGACCGGCCCGGAGCGCGGCGGCCGCATCTACGCGGGGCTGAACCTGAAGGGCGCGCAGATCCCGTTCTTCACCACCGCGTCGGTTTACGATCCGCGGAGCGGCACGACGCGGGTCTCATCGAATGCGATCTTCAGCGGGCTGGGAATGCTGGGCTTCGTGCCGGGACACTGCAGCCGCTCGCCTCTTGCCGGCCTGGCGTTGCTCGGGCTGCCGCAGTGGCTCACCAACATGACCATCCACGTTCCGGTCGTCGGCAGGACCCTCTACGTCGATATCGCACAACGGACGGACTTCTACTTCTTCTCCACGCCGTCGCGCATCTACACCGAGGCATGGGTGGGGCTGCATGGCCGTATCGGGCCGGTGGGCGCGGCGCTGCGATATACATGGCCGCTCTCGCGCGGGTATCGGGAGAGCAAGGGGCCGTACATCGGGTTGAACGTGTACGCGGTGTTGAAGCTGTCGTGACCACGGGCCGTGCCGTGTGGTGGCTGTGCGTCGTCGCGTGCGCCATCATGTTGGTGGCGGGACGACGCTGGACGCGCGACGCTGGGGAAGAGGCGGGTCGCGAGTAGCGAGTAGCGAGTGGCGTGTGTGGCGTGGGTTGCACGTGGGGCCTTTGCGTTCCTCCGCGTCCTCTGCGGTGAGCTCATCCCGGACGATGGGCGGTAGGTAGCGCAACGCCCATGCACAACCCGGCACTCGGCACCCGGCGTTCGCCGCATTCCGTATCTTTGCCGCCGATCGCGTCGATTCCCTCCTCACAAACCATGGAGCATCCATGAAACCCTCTCAGCGCCTCGTATTGGTCCTCGCAGTTCTCGCATTCCTGGCCGGCGCCCAGGGCCTTCACGCACAGGTTGCCGGCGGCTGGTCGAATGTGTCGGTCAAGAACAAGCAGGTGGTGGCCGCCGCTCGTTTCGCGGCGAAGGAATGGGCGATGCAGGAGATCGTCAAGTTCAAGAAGATCATCAGCGCGCGTCAACAGGTGGTGGCCGGCATGAACTACGAGCTCACGCTGCTGATGAAGCACGAGAAGCGGACGCAGAAGGCCGTTGCGGTGGTGTGGAAGAAGACCGACGGCACCTATCAACTGGTGTCGTGGAAGTGGGACGGAGAGTAGGAGGAGAAGTCGGAAGTGAAGAGGAAGTCGGAAGTCGGAGTGCAGAAGTCAGGAGTGAAGAGGAAGGTGGAAGTCGGAGTGCAGAATGCGGAAGTGTGAGGAAGGAAGAATGAGAAATACAGTGGTGCTGGGGAGAGTGCGGAAGGCCGTCGCTCCGAAGCGGACGCCGGAGTAGAACCCGAGCGCCTGACTCATTCCTCATTCCCAACTCCTCATTCGTAATTCTCGATCTCCCCCGTCCACAGTTTTCAACGAACGGCACCGCCTCTCCCAATGGAGAAACGGTGCCGTTGTTTTTAATCGAGCGACGAAGTATTACGGACGGCAGCTTCCCGCCGGGCAGGCCGCCGGCAGCAGCGTGATCGTGCACTTGGTCTGATCGAAGCAGACATCGAAGCAACAGTTGTCCGGCGGCAGCGTGACGCAACAGACGGACCATGAGCCGAGCGGACAGTTGCACGGCGGCACCGGGGGCGGGCCCAGCACCGGATAGCCGCCGCCGGCCGCGCCGACGATGCGGTCGATGCTGGTGGCGCCGGACGTCGAGACGGTCCTGCACTGGCCCGGATCCACGTTGACGGTGATGAGGCTGAACGGAATCGTGCCGAACGTGAGCCGTGCCGCGCAGCGCGTCTGGTTGCAGATCGTCGTCGTCTTGCAGTTCCACGCCACGCCCTGAGCGTGCGCTGTTGCGATGATCGAGAGCGATGCGATGATTACCATGGCCGCGGTCAGGACCATGATGCGTGTGCGATGGATCATGATGTGATCTCCCTTCGTATGAGTTGTGAAATTCGGGGGATATGTATGTATTGCATGCGTTGTGCCGCGAGCGTCCGTTCACGAACGGGCGCACGTATCCGATCGGCGTCCGTAGGCCGAACGTCGTTTTTTCCTGGGTTGGGGAGTGCAGGTGGAAGTTGTTCGATTAACGCACAATTCGGCCGCGCACATCGGGAGAGGCGTCAATCGGAAACTGTTATTCTGGGGAGGGTGTGTGCTGGGGTCACATCACAATAGACTTGCAAATGTAGGGTACGAGAATGGCGATGGCGAGTACATCTTTGTGTACCCCCTGGGATTTCCGCCGCTCCGTGCTGCTTGATAATTCCCGGGGTAGAAGGTAATGTCTCAGAGCGTGTCTGCAAGGCAGGAGCGCGCGCCGGTCGGTATCAATCACGACGTTTGCGTAGATCCTATCCGAGAATAGCATTCCGGTCGTCATTGCGAGACAAATGGCGCAGGTGTGCGCTGTTCCTGGGGAAGGAACAACCGGGGTCTTC
>CAZJYH010000553.1:0-3762 GCA_964549365.1 uncultured Alphaproteobacteria bacterium | reverse complement strand
GCGTCGAGCGAACGCACCGAGCCGAAGACCGCGAGGAGCGGGCCGAGCGGCCTGCCGACCGCCGGGTCGTACGTGACCGCAACGCCGCGGAGGAAGCGGGTTTCGTCCACCGACGCCGAGCCAACGATGCCGCGCCCGGACTTCTCCGGCAGCGATGCCGGATCGCTCCCCTTGTGCCGGGGATACGACGTCCAGAGCGCGAGCCCCTGGCCGAACTCGGCCTGATAGTCGCCGAGCACCACGGAGAGCGGGCCGATCCTCGCGGCGGCGTGCCCGCTCAGGAAGGCGGCGAATCGATGCCGCACGGTGTATCGATCCGCCGGGCGATCAACGTACTCGTAGTCCGCATAGCGAAAGTCCAGGGTGTCGTCGATGAAGATCGGCTCCCCCTGATCCTTCTCGAACACCAGCGCACCGGAGAGCGCATCCGCGCGAACGACCGCGCGGAGCATGTATGCCTGCGGGCTTCCGAGATATCGTGGTGCGATGGGAATGGTGTCCCGGCCGGTCGAGTCGCCGGCAGCGTCACGGCGTGGGCTCACCCGATACAGCCGCTCCGTGTAGGCGCTT
Organism: uncultured Alphaproteobacteria bacterium; assembly: GCA_964549365.1. Lineage (GTDB taxonomy): Bacteria > Bacteroidota > Ignavibacteria > OLB7 > OLB7 > JAFDZV01. The sequence continues at coordinate 3,192 of CAZJYH010000553.1, read as the reverse complement.
CGCAACGCGAACGGCAGCGTGATGCGCGTGCGGAGATCGGCCGTGGGGGAGAAGGGGGTATCGTGTTTGCGCGGCAGGAAGGTGTAGGTGCTCAGCGTGAGAAGCTGCTCGGCGTCGAGCTGCGGCACGGCGGCCAGCTCCGCGATGTCGGCCGGCATGGTTCGATCCACGAACTCGACGATCGCGCGCGCGGTCACCGGGGCGATCCCCGGAAGCCGCGAGAGCTGCTCGATGCTCGCCGTCGTGAGATTCAGCGGCTCGCGCGCGAGGGCCTCCAGCTCGTCCCAGCGCCGGCGCAGCTCGTCTTCCCCGGCATTCGCCGCGTCGTTGAACTCCTGCTGGATGACTCCGGGGTCCACTTCCTGCGCGTGGAGCGCGATACAGGAAAGGCCCCACAACGCGGCGAGCGCAACGGCCGTCGGAATCCATGCTGTCACTCGGCATGGTGGTGGAACGGGTGACGACGGTGAGTTCATGGGGCATCCTCCTCAATCGATCGCGACCGTGAGGCCGATCGCGTGGCGCAGGCCGAATCCGGAGATGAACCAGGCGCCGTACTCCACCGTCGTCCGGCGCAGGTCGGCACGGACTCCCGCGGCCAGTCGGGCCGGGCTGCTCCCGGCGCCGACGTTGAGGTCGACCCCGTCGGCGACCGCATTCGAGAGGCCGACGGCCAGATCGGAGCCGCGGTCGAGCTGATGCGCGAGATCGATCGACAGCTCGGTCGCGCCCGACATGGCCACTGCCAGGCCGAAGCGAACGCGCTGCGGCGTCCCGGTCCCGCCGATCGTGCTGCCGGTGATGTTCGTCACGGCGGCGGCGGCGCGAAGTTCCGGCGTGATCCTGAGGAGCATGCCGACGTCGACGGCCGCGCACCAGTCGGCACCGTAGCCGTCGATCGCCAGCAGGTGCCAGCGCAGCGCGATGCCGCAGCGCATGCCGGCCGCCATGTCGAACGACACGACTCCCTCACCCCCCAGCTCGTGATAGGAAGGGGTCCCGGAAGCGCTCGCCGCAACGGCCAGGGCTTCGCCGCTCGTGTCGGCGGTCGTGAAGATCGCGGCACCCTCGCGGTATCCCTCGATGCCGTTGGATGCCGGCACGAACATCGCCAGCAGCGCCCGGGTCGTGTCCGGGGCAAGCGCCGCCGGGTTTGCCAGAGCGAACCATGCCGAGCGATCCCGTGCGAGCACCGATCCGCCCAACGCCGTTTCCGCCGGGCTCCGTATCTCCGATGGCTGCGCGGCGGCGTGCAGCCCGCAGCAGATGAAGAGCGCGCAAACGTAGTGGGTAACGCCGGGTGCCTTTATCCAACCGGCCATCTTCTGTAAGTTCCCGTCCATTGCGTCCATGCAATCGCGAAGCCTTCGGCCGCGGCGATGCCGAAACGACAGAGCGCGGCTCGAATGCCGACCCGGAGTGTGAGAGTGCCGAACGTGTGGATTGGAGAGAGATGGGGCTAAACCGCCGGGTACCCTTCGGTTCCAAGCGAACGCCGTTCATCCGGCGCCGGAGAACATGGCACGCGGAGAACCGGATTGTGCCGAATGGGATACCGGAGCGGGGAGCATGCGGTATTGAAGAGCATACCGTGCCGAAAACATACAAAGAACTTCCCTTTTTATGATCATGATCAAGTCCGTGAAGACCCTTGCCGCCGTCGCTGCCCTGCTCGTTGCCGCGGCCGCGTATCTGTCCGCGCAGGAGATCGACGCAACCGTGACGGTCAACTCGGACCAGCTCTCCCCGGCGGCGCGCCAGGAGATCGTGGCCTTCGGCGACGACCTTCAGCGGTACGTCAACGACACGCGCTGGACCGGGTCGCCGTGGGAAGGGGAGAAGATCAAGGTGACGTTCAGCGTGATCTTCACCGGATACAACGGATCCAGCTACTCGGCGCGGCTGGTGGTCGGAAGCCAGCGGAACATCAACTCTTCGGAGAAGCTCTCGCCGATGGTGAAGATCATGGACGAGGCCTGGAGCTTTCAGTACGTGCGGAGCCAGCCGTTCATTCAGGATCAGACGCGATACGATCCGCTGACCGGCCTGATCGATTTCTACGTGTACATCGCCATCGGCCTCGATCTCGATTCCTACGCGAACCTCGGAGGCGCCTCCACCTACGAAAAGGCGTGGACGCTGGCGCAGCGAGCGCAGGTTCGCAACGACGTGGACGGCTGGAGCACGCAGGTGTCGCCGGGAACGTATTCACGCTACGAGCTGATCCGCGAGCTTACCGAGTCGCGTTTCGCTCCGCTTCGTCGATTCCTGTACGACTACCATTACAACGGGCTGGACCTGCTTTCGCAGAATCGCCAGATGGGGCTGGACTCCGCCAACGCCGCGCTGAGCGGGCTGGTGATCGCCAAGGACAAGCTTGTGCAACCGAGCGTCCTGCTTCGGGTGATGAACGACGCCAAGTACATGGAGTACGCCGAGCTGTTCGCCGGGTACTCGGACCCAAAGGTGTGGCGCAAGCTGCAGTACATCGATCCGGGGCATCAGTCGGCGTACGAGGCCGCACAGGGGAAGTAGCCGCCGGGGTCGGCAGTCATGACGTTCAACGGGATCGCGGGTCGCTCGCGATCCCGTTTCGTATCCACCATCACCGGTCTGGAACGGCCGTCGATTTCTTCCCGCTCCCGGTGTGTCAGGCTTCGCGGTGCCGGCGTGTCATTCGATCCGACACGGTATTCCCCTCGCGCAATCGCGCCCGGCATCCGACCGACGGCGCGGCGCATGAACCTCACGGAGAGACACATGATGAACGGATCTGGATCGATTCTTCTCGGGCGGCGCTTGGTCGTTGCGGCATTGGCGGCGTGCGCGTTGATCGGCGCCGCGGGATCGCTGAAGGCGCAGCCGAAGACGTTGTTCGACGGCGATATCGCAAGCGGCGGATTCGGCGGCATATCGCTGAAGGCGACGCGGGTGAACAGCCAGCTCGGCGTGCTGGTCGGCGGCGGCGGCGCGTTGGTGCTGAACCATTCGTTCTACGTCGGCGGAGCCGGCTACGGGCTGGTGAGCGATCATGCCTCGCTGGACCTCGGCCTCGACACCACGGGGATCGGGATGGGATATGGCGGCGTGGTGATCGGCGCCATGATTCTGCCCGACGAACTGCTGCACTTCGGCGCCCAGACTCTTGTCGGCGGTGGCGGGATCCATCGCCGGCACGCTCGCCGCACGTTC
>CAZJYH010000552.1:1830-3763 GCA_964549365.1 uncultured Alphaproteobacteria bacterium | reverse complement strand
CAGAAGGGTATATCCTGCGGGGCCCACCGCACAGCCGGCGGGCGCGGCTGCCGGGGCCGTCGGCGTGACGCTCGGTGCCGGCGTTTCGGCCGCGGCCGGAGACGCAGCAGGCGTCGTCGGAGCCGCCGCGGTTGTCGCCGCCGACGTCGCGGCCGGCGGAAGGGCGGGGGCCGCAACATACTGCACGGTCGTCGGCTCCTCGCGACGGGCGCTCTTCGACAAGCGTATCTCGACACCCTCGTGTTCGATCCGCAGATCGTTCACCGTACTGCCGTCGAAGAGCTCGAGCAACTGCTTGAGGTACTCGATATCGATCATCTGCTCTGCCATGATTCGCTGCTCCCCTTAGCTCTTGACACGGTCCAGATATTCGCCCGTGCGCGTGTCGACACGGATGACGTCGCCTTCGTTGATGAAGAGCGGGACAAGGACGGTGGCGCCGGACTCCATCGTGGCCGGCTTCGTGGCGCCGGTTGCCGTGTCCCCCTTGACGCCGGGCTCGGTGTGCGCGATCTTCAACGTAACGTGCGGCGGAAGCTCCACCTGCACCACGTCGACACCGTTGAAGGAGATCGTCGCCTCGCCCGACTCCTTGAGATAGCCGGCCTGCGGGCCCACCACCATTTCGGGCACGTTGATCTGGTCGTACGTCTCGGTATCCATGAACACCATGTCCTGCGCATCACGATACAGGAACTGCATGGTCTTGCGCTCGACACGAACCATCTCGATCTCCTCACCGGAGCGGAAGCGGTTCTCCAGCAGCTTGCCGGTCTTGATCACGCGCATCTTCACCTGATAGAAGGCGCGCAGATTGCCGGGGGTGCGGTGCTGACTTTCAAGAACAGTGCATAGTTCGCCATTGTACCGGATCACAATGCCCGGACGCAGATCGGACGTAGTAGCCATAGAGTAGGGGTCGTCGGGAAGAAACGATCGAGGTTAGAAGTACTGTCTCGCAAGAGGTGCCGAACGGACTTGAACCGTTGTACAAGGTTTTGCAGACCTTTGCCTAACCACTCGGCCACGGCACCGAAACTCACCGCCGTCGAATCACCGGATGATATCCCGGAAGGTTCGTTGCAGGAGCGCCAAAGATATTCCCGAACCCACAACCATGCAAACATGGAATGTAAAACGATGTAGGAAGGCGCGCTTTTTATCGGCGTCTTCCCGCGCTCGAACGCCGGATCACGGGAGTGGGTTGCCGTCGACGCCGAGCGGTTCCTCCTTCAACAACACGCCGTCGAACGCGCGCCAGGTGTATCTCATGCCGGCGACGCCGTCGGCCGGGCGTGCCCGCGGTTTGCCGTCTTCGTCGAACGAGCGCCACTCGGTCATGCGCCCGGCGTCGTCGTAGGCATACGTGAAGGAGGCCACACCGTTCGTGTCGGTCATGTGCTCGAGCTTCGGGGAGAGGAAGCGCATCTTCACGCGCTGCCCGCAATCGTTGACGGCGAAGACGTGGAGATACTCGCCGGTCGGGTACGGCGTCGGCTTCTTGTCGAAGTTCAAAAGCTCCTCACGCCCGAGATCGCCGCGATCGTCGATCACGAACTTCCGGTAGTACGCCTCGCGGGGCATCGGCGCGAACGGCCGGCCGGGTCCGTCGGAGCCCCAGTGCAGCTTGCCGTTGCTGAAACGCCATTCAACGATGTAATTGTTGGGGCTCGTGAGTTGATACATCGCCCGGTGAACTCCCGCTGAATCGTTCACCGGCTTCCCCGCCTTGTCCAGCAGTTTGCGCTGCACGATCTGTCCGTCCAGCCGGTAGGTAAGCTCCTCGGCGAACCCCCAGTCGACGTTGATCGGGCGGCCGCCCGCGTCGTAGAACGTGCGGCGCTCGGTGCGCAGCTTCAGCGAGTCGAACGAGTGGTGCTCGACACGCATCGTGGCCCAATGCGAGGCCGCGAAGCGGGCGAGCTGATCATCG
>CAZJYH010000552.1:0-1820 GCA_964549365.1 uncultured Alphaproteobacteria bacterium | reverse complement strand
GGCGTGATTCCCATCGTGGCCCAATCGGACCGGGTGTCCACGTTGCCGAAGCGGAAGCGTGTAAGCTGCACCACGCGCCCGGCCGAATCGCGCCGAACGCCCACCGCCGCGGGATCGGAGGCGGCTGTGGCCGTCGGATAGCAGAACATCAGCTGTTCCAGCGCGTTGTACCGGAAAAGCCGATAGAACTCCTTGAAGTCCGTGAGCGGCTGCGCGCAGAGCGGCGTCGTGGCCGCAAGGAACATGGCCGCGACGGCGGCGGCGAAGAACATGGAAACGCTGCTTCGAAGCATGAGAGAGTGTGTGCAAGCGGGTTGATGGATCGCGCCGCGTTCCTGTTCATTGCGATCGCGAACTCCGTTGACGCTCGTCGACGAGCGATGCGCCGTTTCGGCGACCGCCCGGCCCGGCGGAACGCCCGTCCCGGCACGCGCGCGACGCACAGTGGAACACAACGCGGGAATTGACACAACGGAACGGAAAAAGTTAAGCAATACGGGGCGTCCGATGCTTCTTCCGGTTCGATTATTCCGTAGTTTCGTCGCACTACCGATGTTGACAAACGGCGCGGTGAACGCACCGTTCGTGCCTTCGGACCAAGGACCGGCATGAAGCCCGAGATCAACTTCCCCAACATCATAACGTCGGCGCGCATCGCGCTGACGCCGCTGTTCGTGTGGCTCGTCATGAGCGACTCGGGCGTGCGCGTGCAGTTGGCCGCGTTGATCTTTCTGATCGCCGCCGTCAGCGACTGGTACGACGGCTGGTACGCCCGCCGGTACAACGCCATGAGCGTCTTCGGCCGGTTCTTCGATCCCCTTGCCGACAAGGTGCTGATCGGCGCCGCCTTCTTCGTCTTCGTGTCGCTCGGCTTCTTCGATCTCTGGATGGTGCTGGTGATCGTTGCACGCGATGTCCTCGTCACGCTTCTGCGCGTCATCGCCGACATCAAGGGGCAGCCGGTCGTCACGAGCCGCCTGGCGAAATGGAAGACCGCACTGCAGCTGACGTTCCTCTGGTACGTGGTGGTGATCTACACGCTGATGAACATCGAGTGGCTGCGCAACAGCATCAGCGCCGCGCGCCTCGAAGCATTGATGGCGCCCTGGCTGCTCGACGGCATGATGTTGATTCTGGTCGTGCTCTCGCTCATCACCGCGGCGCAATACGTGATCGAAAACCGTCAAACACTACGTCTCCTCACGAATGGCCGTATCGCCCGCACAACTTCGTAAGAGCGGGCTGCCGGTCTGGAAGCAGATCATCGTCGGCGGCCTGTACACGGGCCTGTCGCCGATCGCCTCGGGCACCGTCGCAAGCGCGGTGGCAGCGCTCGTCTACTTCACGCCGTGGGGAGAGAACTACCTCTTCCTGCTCGGTCTTTCGGCGGCGGCATTCATCATCGGTATTCCGTTGGCCCGCGACGCCGAGAAGGCGATCGGGCACGACCCAAGCTTCGTGACGCTCGACGAGTTCGCAGGGCAGTGGCTCGCGCTTGCCTCGCCGTGGGTGCTTCACGATCCGTTCTGGGCCATCCTCAGCTTCTTCGTCTTCCGCATCTTCGACATCGCCAAGCTCTGGCCCGCAAGCTACTTCGACCAGCGGCCCCAAGACGGCTAACGTAACACTCAACCTCTTCACGGCCGCGCCCGGCGCGCCAACGCTGAACGCCCCGGTCAACGGCAGCACAGGCCAAGCCTCGACGCCAACCTTCACCTGGAGTGCTGTGGCGGGCGCGGCCAGTTACGACATCCAGGTTGCCTCTGATCCTGGCTTTGGCACGATCGTCGCCTCTGCCACGGGGCTGACTGCAGCGAGCT
>CAZJYH010000551.1:3454-3769 GCA_964549365.1 uncultured Alphaproteobacteria bacterium | reverse complement strand
TGGCGGAGCTTGCCGCGCGTGGGGTGGAATTCCTCGGACCGGTCTTCGATGCGCCGGACTTCATGCGTCACATCGCGCTCGCCGATCCCGACAACAACCTTCTGTTTATAGCGCAGTACCTGCGCGATCCATTGTTGCCTGCACCCAACGGGGCGTGATGCGTTTCGCATATGCTCGCGTTCCTGAGCGACCGCTCGTTTTTTCTCATTCTCAAGGATGACGTCCCGTGAATTGGACTCAACTCGGCAAGCGCGCGTGGATTGCCGGCTTCGTGCTGATCGTGTTGTACTGGGTCGGTCTCGTCTCGCTGACGAT
>CAZJYH010000551.1:2669-3444 GCA_964549365.1 uncultured Alphaproteobacteria bacterium | reverse complement strand
TCGGCATGGGGCTGTCGTTCGCCTCGTGGGCCATTCCATACGTGCCGAGCGCGCAGCGTTGGCTCAGGGAGCGCTTCGGGCGTCGCCGCGCCGCGCCGGGTGAAGACGGCCTCGAGGAAGAGTATCTGAACGCCCGCGCGGCGGCTGCGGGCGACACGCGCAAGGTTGCCGACAACCATGCCGGACCGCCACGCAGGCCGCGTGCTCGCTGGACCGTGAGCCGCGTCGGCAACGCGATCTGGGCGGTCGGGTTCATCATGTGGCTGCTCGGCCGGCTGGACATCGCCGATCGCGACGTGCTGCTGGTCGGTTGGTGGATGTCGATCGCGGGCCTTGTTCTGTCGTTTGTTCCGGGCCTCATCGCCCGCTTCGCGCGGCGGTAGAGCACGACCCCCGGCGTTGCGCATTCTGCCGCGAGCTGCGCTCGGTGTCATACCCACTCCTCCGACCCAGGCATCAATGCGCATCATCCTCTGCCCGAAGTGCGGCGCCCGCAACACCGTGGCGGGCTACTGCGAAATCTGCAACGCGTCGCTCGGGTCGCTGCATCGCGCGGTGAACGCGGCGTTCGGTTCGGCCGCCGCGCTTGCGTTGCTCTGGATCGCGGTGGGGCTGCTGTTCAACGTCGAGCTGCCCATGTTCGCCGTCGGTTTCGGCGCGGTGGTCAGCTTCGTCACCGTGCGCGTCTCTCGGGGATGCGGTCCGATCTACCAGTTGATCGCGACCTCGGCAACGATCCTCGGCATCCTGGTGGCCGACGCGACGATCAGGATCG
>CAZJYH010000551.1:0-2659 GCA_964549365.1 uncultured Alphaproteobacteria bacterium | reverse complement strand
TTACACGGTTGAGCGATGACGAATGGGCGCGGGTACTTCGGCACTTGATGTTGTTCGATGCGCTCACATTGGCGAGTCTGGTGGCCGGAGTGATCGGCGGCCTCTATATCTGGAAACAACCATAGGTTCATCCGAAACGCATACGGGCGCCGGAATTTTCAACGATCATGAGCGAGTACGTTTTCTGCAGGCAGTGTGAGCACGAGGTGGAGTCGTATCTGCGCACGTGCCCGTTCTGCGGCGCCGCGCTCGGCGGCGGGAAGGCGAAGGAGGATCCGGAGATCGCCGCCGCGCGGGTCGAGGCGAGCGGCCGTGCGTGGCCCCGATGGATCCGCCATATCGTGATGCTGGTGATCGCCGGGCTTGTGGTGCCGTTCGCGCTGGGGCGCGGCTCGAACTCGGCGGTGTGGGCCGTTGCCCTGGTGGTCATCGTAGCCGTGGTGATCTACTTCCCGTGGGGGAAGCTCGCGGGGCGCGGATCCGGGGGGGACGGCGGAGGGTTTCGCTACGCCGAACTGGTGCGCAAGGCGCGCGGCGATGCCGGCCTGGCGAATCGGTTGATCGCCTACGAGCAGGCGCGCAACCCATCGGCGTCGCGCGCACGCCACATCCGCGATGCCATCGAACGGCTGGACTATGACCGTCGCCGTTGAGGAGCGGTTGCGCGAAGCTTGAACGCGCACGCGTGTCGTTCCCGGGGATGGGGGCGGCAGGGGCCTTCGCGAGGAGGAGCCCACCTTCTTTCCATCGAACATATCACGTACGCTCCATTCCGATGTACGACCGCCTGAAGCTTCCCCTTCGATTCGATCCCCTCCGCCTGCAGTTCGATCTGCGGGCCGCAGAGGCCTTCCCGTGGACCGATCATTTCGTGACGCGGAACTACGAGGGGAGCTGGAGCATCATCCCGCTGCGCGCACCCGCCGGGGAGACGCACCCGGTGCGGATGATCTATCCGGACCCGACCTGCCGTGAGTTCGTCGATACGCCGATCCTGGCGGAGTGTGCGCACTTCCGCGAGGTTCTCGCGGCGATCCCCGCGCCGCTGGATGCGGTGCGGCTGATGAAGCTCGCCCCGGGCTCGTTCATCCTCGAACATCGCGATCACGAGCTCGGGCTGGAGTACGGCGTGGTGCGGTTGCATGTGCCGGTGCGCACCAACCCGGACGTGGAGTTCCTGTTGAACGGGGAACGCGTGACCATGGAGGAGGGGGAGTGCTGGTATCTGCGGCTGAGCGATCCGCACGCGGTGGCCAATCGCGGCGTGGATGACCGTGTGCACCTGGTGATCGATGCGCGCGCCACCGACGAGCTGCGCGCGTTGATGGGAGCGCGAGAGAATGTGGAGTGAGGAGTCGGGAATGAGAAGTGAGAAATGGATGGGGATCGAATGTGGAATTGCGGCGAATGCGGAACCGTGGCGGAGGCCCCCTGTCCCCTTGAGTAGGAATTGAGTACCCACCGTCGCTAGTCTCACCGTATCCTTGTGACGATTCGAACGCCGAGCCATGCATGTCCACGTGGTTCGGGATTGCGCCGCCGTTGTCAGAAGGATGCTCCGCATGAAGATCGGAATCGCCTGCCGCTATACGTATCAGCACCAGCCTGCCCGCAGCATCGTACACTCCGACGCGCTGCTTGAACTGCTCAAGCGCAACATGCCCATTGCGACCGCTCCCAACATCGGTGACGGCTCGCTGGAACGTCCGTTTCGCCCAACGAGCATCGGCGCATGGTTCTGGCTGTCGCAGCAGCGCTCCCGCCAGCCGCCGATGTTCATCCTGGTCGGCGGGAGGTTGATCGCGCGTTGGGGGACCGGCGGCGGGCAATACGTGGACTACTGCACCGACGTGACGGACTTCGTGGATCTGGTGACGCAGTATTGTCTCGGCGGCGACGATTACGAGGATATGATCGCGCAGGAGATCGGCAAATGGTACGCGCTTTACGATCAGCTCTCGGGGCTGGACCCGAGGCTCCCCTCGTACACACGGAAGGCGCTGCGCATCGGCGACCTGGACGATCGTGAGGCGGCGGCGATATCGCGCGGTCTGCTGCAGGGGACCGTGGACTGCGGCGAGTGTGAGGAGCTTGCCTCCAGCGTCTGCGCGCTCTTCATCTCGGAATCTCACCGTGTGCCGGCGATGTTCGCGATCAGCCTGATGCTGCTCGATCTGGTCGAGACCAGCACCACGTACGGTTCGGGGGGCGGCAAACGGTACACGTGGAAGTCCATGCTGATGTACAACACCGGGGGAATACCGGGGCGCGGCGGCGGACTCAAGGTGCTCGGCAAACATCCGATGGCGGGCCTGGGGACGGTGGCCCTCGGAGCGCGTCTGTTCACCTACAACGACGGGGACAACCTGGTCCGCGACCGCACCGTCTCGATCCTCTCCGTCTGGCTCACGCATTACCTCGCGCTGAAGTACGGCGGGGAGGGCTACACCTACTTCATCGTGGACGCGCCCGGCCACACGAAATGGACCGGGCGGCGCATGCCGGAGGTGACGGGTGGAAACGCACACCTGAGCACGGCATGTCGCAATGCGATTCGTGATCGGTGCACATCGCTGGCCGTGCAGATCGGCGGCACCACGGTCTACTACGAGAACCTCGCCGGCGACAGGGTGTGATCGAAGGAACGAAGAAAGAAGAA
>CAZJYH010000550.1:0-3769 GCA_964549365.1 uncultured Alphaproteobacteria bacterium | reverse complement strand
GGTCTACGTCAACACGCTCATGCTTCAGCGCGTGCTGGCCGAGCCGGCGTGGCGGGCGCGCATGACCGATGCCGACAGACGTGGGCTGACGCCACTGGTCTGGGGCCACGTCAGCCCCTACGGCGCGTTCGACATGACCGGCAACGTGGACGAGTGGGTCGTGAACGAAGGCGGCATGCCCTACAAGAGCGGGCTCAAGGGCGGCTACTGGGGTCCGGTCCGCGACCGCTGCCGTCCGATGACGACGGCCCACAACGAGCAGTGCCCCTATTCCGGTACAGCGGCGTTACGTTATGTTGTGCACGATGCGAGGGCGGAAATCGTCCTCGCATCGTGCCGACGCAATCATGCGGCGTTATCATTCCGACAACTCCTCCTCTTCGAAACGCAATGTCCCGCATTCCTTTCAGCGCGCTCCCCGATGAAGCACGACTCTGGACCTTTCATGCCGATCACCAGCTCACCGACGAGGAAGCCGACCGGCTTCACGATCGGCTGGACGCATTCGTGACGGAGTGGGCCGCGCATCGGCGTGACCTGACCGCGGGGTACGACGTGCTCTACAATCAGTTCGTCGTGGTCGGGGTCGACGAGTCGAAGCTCCCGCCGTCCGGCTGCTCGATCGACGCGATGGTGCACGCGCTGCGTGGGATCGGAGCAGAACTCTCGGCGGAGTTCATCGACGCCCCGGAGATCGCGTTCCGCGACGGTGAGGATGTGCGCTGCGTCTCGCGCGAGGAGTTCGAACGGCTGGCCGGCGAAGGTGAGGTGACTTCCGACACGATCGTGTTCAACCGCACGGTCGACCGCGTCGGCGATCTGCGCGGGGGCCGCTGGGAGCTGCCGGCCCGCAGCTCGTGGCACGCGCGGGCGTTCCCGCTGCGGAGACAGCCGGCCGACTTCTGAGCCGATGCATCATCGAAAATCGACGAGGCCCGCGCCGACATCTCCGGCGTGGGCCTCGTGCGTTTGTAGAAGTCCTGTGAGCCTACAGCGTGCTGTAGTCGATGAAGCCCTTCTTGACGTCGGAGACCTTGCGCGACGTGCGTCGGAAGACGCCGATCCCCTCACGCGATCCGCCGTCGTTGGTGTTCCCCTCGATCGTCACCAGCTTGCCGCCGTTGACGCTCTCCACCAGACCGGTATGCCCGGCGCCGCCGCCGTAGTCGAGAATGAAGATGTGCCCCGGCTTCACGAGTCCGGGGTTGTTCAATGCGTCGGCGCCGAGGATGCGCGGCACGCCGGCCTTCCCTGCCTTCGCCCAGTGATCCAGTACGCCGGCGGTCTTCACCACCGGGTTGGCGCGCCCAAGCCTGGTTGCCGCCTGCTGAAAGCAGTAGTAGACGAATGCCGCGCACCAGGCATACGCACCCTTGGTGGGGTCCAGCCCGACCGATCGGAGATACGTGTCCACCTCCGGCCCGCGGTTGCTGCCGAGCGGCTGCTCCATCACGCCGACCTGCGTGGCCGCGAACGCAAGCGCTCCGGCGAGCAGCTTGCTGGGCGCCTTGTCCGCCGTCGGGACGCTGCGCGTTCCGAACAACATCCCCCAGGTCATTGGGCCCACCTGCCCGTCAACCTTCAGCGATTCACCGTCCTGGTCGGCAAACCGGATCTGAAACAGCTTCACGCTCCGCTCGGTGTCGGCGCCGAAATCGCCGTCGACATCGATCCGCCCGCACCCGGTCTCGTTCAGGCGCGTCTGCACGGCGCGAACGATATTGCCGTCCTTCTCCCCTCTCTTGATCACGCGCCCCGGATAGGGCATTGCGGCCGCCGCACTCTTCGGTACGACCGCTCCCGTCAGTTTTGCCATTGTGGTGTCTCCATCAAAAGAAATGTCGTGGAAGTGCCGCGATCAGCGGCGTCCCGATGGCTGCATGCCGTCGCGGGAATCATCTGCCGGCTCTCTTTCGGTCGTTTCCACCGCCGGCGCACGCACCGCTCGCCGGCTCACGCACGCGTATACTCCACGTCGATCATCTTCATCTTCGGTCCTCCCATCTCCATCACGATGCTGAAGCTCATATGATTGGCGTCGGTCAGTTTGAAGATGAACTGAAAGGGCACCTTGGTCCCCTCCTCCTCGTTTTCGCCGCTGAGCGTGAGCGTCTTCGTGGCCTTGTCGTAGTCGCCCTCGGCGAACACGGTGTACGTTCCAAACTCGTCGCACTCGACGATGAAGTACTTGTTCTTGCGCCGGTCGAACCCCATCAGCGAGAAGGTGGAGAAGTTCGCGCCCATCATCTTTCCGGTGGACTCGAATCGGGAGAAGCGACCGCCCAACATCATCTCTCCCTTCGCGGTGCCTGAGGTCTTGGTCGGACTCGAGGGGTCCATGTAGTTGGTGAGCTTGTACTTCCACTTGCCGGTCATGGACTTGAGCAACTCGTGCTCCGGACCCGGGGCGGCCATCTTCATCATCTCATCCATGCCCGGCTGGGCCCACGCAACGGCGGCGATGCACAGGAGCAGGAAGAGTGTCGAGATCGAGAATCGCATGCGCATCTGTATCCTCCTGGAATTTGTGGGAGAGGGTTTCTGAAGATGATCGCGCGGCACTGCGCACCGCGACGTTGGGAGGGGGCAAATATACGGCGGGCGGCCGTTCATCTCCGGTGGAACCTTGCGCGGCACACCACGGCGGCGTATCATCGCGCATCATGAAATCGACCTCGCTGTTCCCACGACACCGAACCGGCGCACCACGTCTGGTGGCCGCGCTGACGCTTGCCGTGCTGCTCGCCGCCGCATGCTCCGAACGACGCAACGACGCCGCACCCGGCACCGCCCGCCATGATTCGAGGGGCAACGCCGCTGCCGCCGGCGCGCAGCGGAAAACCGCAGGCGACGCAGAGCCGTCCGCCACCGCGGTGCAGGAGCTTCCGTTCAAGAAGGGTGAGATCCCGGCGGGCTGTCGGTTCGTGGGCGACGTGATCGGCGGCGCGCGCTGGACCGACGCGAACGGGGAGAATGTGCTGATCGTGACGCAACGATTCACGAGCCCCACGGACCCGGACGCGAACGAGGATGCACAGCGGCAGGAGCTCCGTGCGTACGCCTACGCACTGGCCGATACCGGAACCGCATTACTCTGGAAGATCGAGGACGGCGCCGACAACTGGTGCGACAAGGGGGAGGGGCTGATCGGCGATGTGGTGGTGACGGACATCGACGGCGACGGGATCGCGGAGAACGCGTTCGCCTACAACGTCGAAGGCTCGTGCGATGTCTCGCCGATCCTCTGCAAGCTGATGCTCCACTCCGGAAGCACGAAGTACGCCGTGCGCGGCACTCGGCGCGTGGACGTCGGCGGCGGACGGAAGATGGGGGGCGAGAAGACGTTCGACCCGGCCTTCAACAACGCGCCGCCCGCGTTCCGGCCGTTCGCGGAGACGATGTGGAAGAAAGTGATGAGTTAAGCGTTATGAGTGATGGGTGGCAAATGCTCTGCGTTCCTCGGCGTCCTCTGCGGTGGAATCGTGTTGGACGCTCGTAGCGTTGGCGGGATCGGCGATCTTTGGTACTTGGTGCTTGGTACATACTCCTTGCCTCGCGTTTCACTTGGCACTTGGAACCTGGAACGTTAACCGCACTTGGAACGTCGAACTTTGAACGGCGTTGTTGCACAATGCATACTTCGCCGGTGGTCGTCTCTTCCGACGCATGCCCGATATCAGAGCCGTGGAATTCTTCTCCCCCTCTTTTCCAAAGCTATCCATTACCCACATCTCCGGAGGAGCCAAACGTTTGCTCAACGTTCCGCTCG
>CAZJYH010000549.1:0-3771 GCA_964549365.1 uncultured Alphaproteobacteria bacterium | reverse complement strand
GAGGGGGGGGGCTACGCGAAGGCCGGGCGGCGGATGTCGGGGGCTCAGGCGCGATTCACCGACAGAAGCCCGAACCCGAACGCCTTGCCGCGGCCGATGCCGTTGGCCACCGTTTGCGCGAACGCCGTGGGATCACGCACCACGAGTATCCCGTCGAAGTCCACGGTGGTGAAGGTCATCGGCTGGCTGCCTTTCTCACGGCCCACCATCACGTCGTGATTAGGCCCCACCGTCACGCAGGGGCGATCATGCGTGTCGGCGGCGATATCAAACCCGCCCTGCGCACCCTGCTGCTGCAGCCACTGCACCAGCTGCTCTTCACGTGCGGGAACGTCTTTCAGTTCCTTCCCCATCCGAACGGCCTGCAGCGCGCGATTGCTGCCCACGACGATGTGACGCCCGTGACGCTTGCGATCGACACGATCCTCATAGCCCTTACGGCGCACGACGGGATTGGCCCGCACAAAGAAATTGAGCTGCGTGCCCGCTGGAATGCGATCGGGCGCGAACTCCTTCACCTGAGTCACCAGCTCATCATTGCCCGCATCCACCCGCGACCAATCGGGCGGTATCACCGATTGCACCAGCACGTTATGCCCCGCGTCATGTTGATCGTACCGATACAGGAAGTACGTCTTGCCGGTATTGCGTGGAACGCCGGGGAAGCCCTTCCAAAGAAGTTGATGGAGATGATAGGGTTGCAGATACATCCATCGACTTGAATGTCCCGACAGTGTGAGAAGACTAAGGTGCAGCATGGTAAAAATCCTCCGTCCTGCTTGATGAAGGTTGAACGTGAGCAGGGAGTGGCATGCGCACGTGTGTCACCGTACGGTTAACGTAGGAACGGGGAAGAGCCGTCAGAAGATCGCGGCGCTCCGTTCGACCAAGGAGCTTCATGCCATCTGGTGGAGTTTCGGAGTCGAGCCAGATATCGAGCTGTTTTGGAAGTCGGCGCAGGAGTGCGTATGGCACTCGACCCCTTGAATCCTTTTCCGCATCGAGCCAGTGGTGGTAGGCATGGTGGAAAACCTGGCCAGCATGCTCGCCGTTTGCGATCCCAGGCAGCAGCGGCAGCGAGGGCGGGCAGGAGCGCCGTCCCAGGTATGTTGTGAATTCCGGATGCCGTAGCTTCAACGCACATTCATCGATGTACCCCGCTTCGTCACCTTCAACCAATGCCATGAAGTGCGCATCGTGGAGGTATTCTCTCCAGGTGATAACGGAACTGACATCTTCGCGCCGCCGCCGATGCAGATGGATCGTTTCCTCCTCATACTCCATCGGCTGTACAATATGGTAGTCCACGCCGGGCGATCCGGAATGGATCGCCGCGGCGTGAACCCGCAGCTTACGATGCAGTTCGAGCAATCGCCTGTCGTTGCGTTGGAATCGTCGTGCGGCGGCGAAGTTGGCGAGCACGTGCGTTCTACTTGGGAACCCTCCCGCGCCGCGGATCTGCCCGAAGCCGGTGTCGCCGAAACTCATCATGGGTCCTTTGAGATGCAGAATGAATCCGTTCATGATCCCGACTCCGCTTTATGCGCCTCGAGAAGAGTACGCAACTCCTTGAATAGATCATTGAGCGATGACGCCAGCGTCATTCCTTCCGGAACTATCCCGGCAAGGGATTCCTCCACCTCTTCGTCCCCGGTGAAGAGAAAGGCGCGATCGTTCAGACTGTACCGCTTCAAGTTCCCGTACTGCTTCAAGAGCTTCTCGCGGGCCGGAGGGAGATACCCCGCACCATTTCCCCGTACCGGGTTTTCAAATGCATTTGCAAGCGAGACCGGAACAGTCTCTTCGCGGACGATCAACAGCACCGTATCGGCCGGCGAGTGCGACGCAAACGAATTCTGCTTACCGGATGGCGTCACGAGGCATGCGGCCTTCAAAAATGCGGCTAGTGAATGCGCGGCTGTCTTGCCATCGTCACGCATGTTTCGAACGAGCAAAGGGTAGTTGCAGGAGAAGTACTTGTAATACACACCACTATTAAACTCTGTTTCGTCAAGATGGCCTCCACCTGTCTCTCCCTCTTTCTCTGTGATCCCGTCGACCGCGCTGAACCAGTCCGTCTCAGGCGTCGTGGCATGGACCGTGATAGCATGGGCAACCTGCATCGCCGCATCCACCGCGGCAAATGCCTGCGCCTTGTCGGTGGTCATCCGCCCAAAAAGCGCAAGGTCGACTCCATCGCCGGGGTTCTTGTCTATGCCGATAGCAGAGGCAGCGTTGAGAATCCAAGTCTTGGGCTCCAGTTTGTCGCCGCTCTCAACACACTTGCGGAGATATGCCTTGCAGCGACCGATTTCTCCCTCCGTCAGAAAGACCAGTTGTTCAGTTTGTAGCGGTCCTCGCTTTTTTGATGGCTTGCCAATTACGTTGGTGAATGCCTCGCAGAACTGTCGCAAACGCTTTTCCGTCTTGCTGTCAGCATCCATTTCCTCTCTCAACTCGTCAAAGATATGTTCTGGAAATTTACGAGATAGAGTGGATGCCTTATGTTGCACTTCGCTCTGGAGGTAGCTTGACGAGCGGATTGATTTCTTGATGCATTGGGATGATACGCGACCGCGCTGATGTCCGCCAAAGAGCGCCGACTTCGGCCGTCCCAGGTCATCTCTATTCAGGTTTGCCGGTGCATGGCTGGTGAGGGTGTGCAGTTCGATAAGCATGTGAGTTCTCCTGTTGTATGAATCGTATATCTGATGGGTTGCGTTGTTCAGGCCGTGACGGATTCGGCGGGTGCTTCAGTGGACAAGCTTTTTGCGCGAGCGGACAGAAAATCCTGTGCCCAACGGTCGATACTCAATTCGGCCTGTCCTTCAGTTCCGAAGAGGAAGTGAAGGAAGCGCTGTGTTTCCTCGAGCGACCAGTCCAGGCGGGCATGCTTGCGTGCCAAATAACGCATGGCACGGTGCAGATCGCGCAGCCGCAGCTCGTGGGGCGTCTTCAGCAGGCGCATCATGCGCAGGTCGCTCAACTCCGCATCGTGCAGGGCATGCCCCAGCGTTCTGTTGCGTTTTTTACGAGTTCCGTCCCCAGTCTCGGTTTCGGCCGGCTCTCCGGTCGCAGCCGACGCGGCCTCGCCACTGCCGTCATCGCGGGTTGGGACTTCCGGCTCACCCGATGCGGCACGCAGCGCCACGATGATTGCCGTCCGTTCGACAAGCCCGGCCAGGTCGTCGCTGACCACTTCACCCGGTGACCATGCCGCAAGCAGGTTCTCGTTGTCCTGAAACACGAGCTCCCAGACATATCGTTGCATTTCGAGTGAGGGTGGGTCGCCGGGATTCCATCGACGGAATGTCGCGCGCATTCCGCTGTTGTTGTAGGTGGTGCTGTTCCACAGTGCGGCAAGTTTTCTGACGGCATGCTGCACGAAGGGAGCGGCATCCTTGAGCGTATGGTTCATGATGCATCCTCGATTGATTCGATTGACTCTGTTTCCTGTATTCCACCGAAGCCGTACCCCTTCTTTCTCATCGACCCGAAGAAGGTACGCCGGGCGTTGTGTGCAGCAAGAAAGTGAGCAGGGGAGCGGCTGTAGTCGTGATAGATGCGCTCGAACAGATTACGGGCAATCCGCGCGGCTGTCGTTGCCCACTTTTTGCGCAGTCGGTCGGTATTGTCACTCAATTCATCGGCTGTCCCACCGTTCTGGCCGACCTCTTCCAATAACTCCCGAAGCTCCTCTTCCAGTCGCGACCAGTATTCGAACGTCAGATCACGCATGTACGCGTCGTGCGTTGTAAGTCGATCCCTGAT
>CAZJYH010000548.1:0-3771 GCA_964549365.1 uncultured Alphaproteobacteria bacterium | reverse complement strand
GCGGCGGCACCGATCGCCGCCAACGTGCTTGCTGCGTCGGCACTTCCCATGCCCGCGATGTCGTAGGCGGTGCCGTGGTCCGGCGACGTGCGAACGATCGGCAGCCCGGCCGTCACGTTCACGCCGTGGCCGCGCGCGAACATCTTCAGCGGTATCAGGCCCTGATCGTGGTACATCGCCAGCACGGCGTCCTGCTCGGATGCACGATAGTGGGCGAAGAAGCCGTCGGCCGGGTGCGGGCCGTGCACGTCGGTGCCGGCCACGCGCGCGCGCGCGATCGCCGGTGCGATGGCGTCGATCTCCTCGCGGCCGAGCAGTCCGCGCTCGCCGGCGTGCGGGTTCAGGCCGAGCACGGCAATCCGGGGCGACGCGATCGCGAAGTCCTGTTCCAACGCCGCGCGAAGCTGCGCGATCCGTTTTTCGATGAGCGAAGCGCTCACCGCGTCGCTCACCGACGCCAACGGGATGTGAATCGTTGCCGGCGCAACGCGCATCCCCTCGGCCATCAGGATCATCAGCGGTTCGCCCCCCGCGAGCGCGGCGAGCATCTCGGTGTGGCCGGGAAAGTCGAATCCCCCCGCGTTCAATCCCTCCTTCGAGATCGGCATCGTCACGACGGCATCGACCTTGCCTCCGACGGCATCCGCCACGGCCGCCTCGATCGCCCGTCCGGCAAGCGAGCCCGCGGCGGCGTCGCGCATCCCGAGGCGGGGCTCCGCATCCGATGCGATCTCCACGACGGGAATCGAACGACCGGCGATCGTTACGGCACCGGCATCGACGCGCAGGCCGTGCAACTGAAGGCCCGCGGCATATCCCGCCAGCAGCCGCTCGTTGCCGTACACCACCGGGGTGCACAGCTCGTGCACGGCCGTCTGCGCCAGCGCCTTGAACATCACCTCCGGGCCGACGCCGTTCACGTCGCCGATGGTGATCGCGATTCGAGGAAGCCGTGGTCGCGTTCCCGCGCCGGGATCAGGCTCTTGCATCGGTGCCGTTCAATACTTCGAAATCCTCGGCCATGAACGTCATCGCCTCGGTGACGTCGTCGACGCTGCCGCAGATGAAGGGGCAGCGCTGGTGGAGATCGGTCGGCTGCACCTCGAGCACCCGTCCGCGCCCGGTGGTTGCGGCCCCGCCCGCCTGCTCGATCAACATGCCGAGCGGGTTCACCTCGTACATCTGACGCAGCTTGCCGTTCGGAGCCCTGCGATCGGCCGGATACATGAAGATGCCCCCGTGCAGCAGCGTGCGGTGAATGTCGGCCACGGCGGTTCCGATGTAGCGGAGGCTGTAGGGGCGGCGTGTGGCGCGATCGTCCGCCTTCAGGTGATCGATGTAACGGCGCGTCCCCGGCAGCCAGTTGACGGAGTTCCCCTCGTTGATCGAGTAATAGCGCCCACGTCGCGGGATGCGGAGGTTGCGCGCCGAAAGGAGGAATTCCCCAAGCGTGTGGTCGTAGGTGAACACGTCCACGCCGTCGCCGGTGGTGTACACCAGCACCGTGCTGGATCCGTAGAGGGCGTATCCGGCGGCCACCTGCTCGTACCCGGATTGCAGCAGATCGCTCATCCGCCCCTCGCTGCCGTCGTCCGGCGACTTGCGGTGCAACACCGAGAAGATCGTGCCGATCGGCGCGTTCACCTCGATGTTCGACGAGCCGTCCAGCGGATCGAACAACAGCACGTACGAGCCCTTCTCCGCGTCGTCGGGGATCGGGATCAGGCCGAACGATTCCTCCGATGCCATGGCGCAGAGATGGCCGCCGTAGCGCATCACGCGGATGATGGTGTCGTTCGAGAGCACATCCAGCTTCTTCACCGCCTCGCCGTGAACGTTCTCCTTGCCGGCGTGCCCGAAGATGTCGGAGAGTCCGGCGCGGCGCACCTCGCGTTGGATAACCCGGATGGCCAGCGTCAGATCGCGAAGCAGTCGGCTGAACTTGCCCGACGCCTCGTCATGAAGATGCTCCTGGTCGGCGATGTGTCGTTCGATCGTTACGAGATGCGATGATGACATGGAAACTGTTGATTATGTGGCCAAGCGGAAGGAGAGTGTGCCGGCCACCGTGTCGATGATGCGGCGCGTACGCGATCGGCGTTCCCGCCTCGGCCGCGCGTCCGTGGAGGCCGATCGGCGACAAGCCGGAGGCAACCGGAAAAGTACGAGGATTCTCGCGGATCCGAGCGGCGCGGATCCCATCGGTTTGGTGACAGGCTGCAACCCGGGCCCTCAGGGCGGAGGCGCCGCTCGATCAGCCGGCCGAAGTCGGGCGGATGGTGAGCACCGGGCACGGGCTTTCGCGTACCACGCGCTCGGCGGTCGAACCGAAGATCAGATGTTCCAGCCCGGTGCGGCCGTGCGTCGCGATGACGATGAGGTCGATGCCGTGCGTTGCCGCATACTCGATGATCGCGGAGCTTGCACGACCGTGCGCGATCGCCGTGACGGTTCGCAGCCCCTGCAGCTCATCGCGTTTCAGTATCTCCGTCATCGCGCGCTCGGCGGCCTGGCTCAGCTCGCTGTCCAGATTGATCATCCCCATCGGCGTCAGGCCGGCCTCGGTGGGGAAGACGGACGGCTCGATCACGTTCAGCAGGTGCAGCTCAGCGTCCCAACGTTCGGCGAACGATCGCGCATACCGGAGCGCCATGCAGGAATGATCCGAGAAGTCGGTCGGCGCGAGGATCTTGTGGACCTGGAGATCATCCATCGGGGTCAACGTTTGTACGGCGTCCGCGCGCTCCCGTCCTTGCCGGGCGGCGATCGCGCGCCTCAACATACTGCGTGGTGGGCACAGAGTCAATCACCGTGCGGGATGTCCGCTGCAAATCGAAGCGGCGCCCACCCTGTCGGATGCGCGCCGCGGAAATCTTACGGTTATTGGACGAACGGTTACTCGCTGAACGCCAGATAGGGGATGCCCACGATGCTGACGAAGGCGGCCACGATGCCCCACCAGCTTTCCTTGCCGCGTGCTTCGGCAACCTTCATGAACACGATGATGAGCACGATGAAGTTCACAAACGGAACGAGGAAGAGAATGAGCCACCAGCCCGGCTTGCCGGCGATGCGAAGCGGGATGAGCCAGTTCGCGATCGGAATCCACCAGAGGCCTGCCGACTCGCTATGCCCGGTCTTCTCGGCCATCATCTTGAAACAGTAACCGTAGAAGAAGTGAACGATGAGGCCAATGACCAAACCGAAGATCATCGCGCCGATACCTACGGCTGCTGCGGCTCCGGCTGACATGTTCGGATCATACGTCTCCATGAAGAAACTCCCTGTAGGTTGTTGAGAGCGAACGCCTGTGACGCGGCGCGTTTGCGATTCTGTTCTGTCGAACACACTTCGGGATGGCAAGTGCTGCGGGCAAACATAGGCCCTGTTACGGAATTTGACAATCGGAACTGCAATATTTCGAGAAATAATGACGTTGCCGCGCCCATGCCCGCGGCTCTATCTTCCGGGATCATGACTACCGAACAACTTGCCCGCATTCAGGGAACACTCCGCACGCTCGGGCTTCAGGCCTGGCTTCTGTACAACTTCCGCGATTCCAACCCGATCGCCTCGCGCATGCTGGGCATCCCGCCGGACGGCCATCAGACTCGCCGATGGGCGCTGATGATCCCGGCCGAGGGTGAACCGCGCGGGCTTTCACACCGGATCGAACCCCATATCGGGGCGTACATGCCCGGCAATGTGCGCCCGTACTCGAGCCATCTCGAGTTCGCCGACGGGCTTCGCTTTCTGGTGGAGGGGCTCGGC
>CAZJYH010000547.1:0-3773 GCA_964549365.1 uncultured Alphaproteobacteria bacterium | reverse complement strand
GACTCCTCCGCCGTCATGTCGACGACACACAGGCAGCCTTTGCCGAACGGGTTGGTTTGCGCAGACGCGTCACCGTGGCCGATTGGGAAGTGGGCCGAAGCGCACCGGGCGGGCTTGCCAAGCGCCTGCTGGATGTGATCGCCAACGACACCGGCTTCACCGATCGCGTGGCCGCGAAGCTGCGGGAGAAGTTGAAGCGGGAGCAGGGGGAATAGCGAGAAGAAGCGAACCGCCGCACAAGGCGTCGTTGAAGGGCAATCGGTCCGCATGAGCAGATGCATTGATCTCTACAATAATACACCATTAATCTACTTTTCAATTGCGCCCCACTTCGCTTCACCCTATTTTGTCCGCACCGAATTCCTTTCCTCCCCTCGCCCCAATCGTTGATTCAACTTCAGTCATCGTTATTCGGAGGAACAATTCATGCGTCTCATACCATTCCTCGCAACGCTCGCTCTCGTCTGTGCCGCTGCCGTGAATGTGCCGGCGGAAACGGTTGAGCACGGCCATTCCGACAGCGGAGCCTGCTTCGACTGGATTCGGATCACGCGCAGCGACGGCTGCCGTAAGATGTTGATCCACTACTGCGACGATCCTAACGCATGCGCTTGGCAGGATCGCGGTTGGAAGTGCGGCTCGGTGGACAGCAGCGAGGCGCCCACACCGCCCGCGACAAGTGACGCCCTCACAACCACAACCGATACACCAGGCGGCGAGATGAAGATCGTGGACGACGGAACGCCGGAGACGCGGCGGAAGCTGAACGACGCGTTCGATGAGATGCTGCTCGGCTCGCGTCACGATGCGGGAACGGCCGACCAGCAGATCACGCAGGCGCTGGTGCATCGCTATTTCACGGCACGGTTCAGCGATCACTTCCCGAGGACGCGCGGGGAATTGCAGGAGCTGGCGGACGTGGCATCGCGGCTCGCGGCAACGAAGCAGCCGATCGCGCTGAAGCAATCCCCTGCACCGACGAACGGGCAGCGGATGATCCTCGTGCCGATCGCTCCGGAGCTTGCCGGGCCGGTCAGCGTGAGCGACGCATCGGGCAAGACGCTCTGGAGCGGCGAGGTGCGCGGCGAGACCGCCGTCTCGATGAACGAGTATCCCACGGGGATGTACTTCGTGCGCGCCGAGAACGCGAAGGCCGTGGTGGTCAACATCGTGCGGTAGCGACGCGGCCACGCCCCCGGCCTTGCGCCGATACCGGTCCCCCGGCCTTATGCATCAGCGTGCCTATCCCCTGACCGCACGGTTTGGGGGGAGGCACGGTCTTTTAATACCGCCTCTCGCCGCCGATCGCCCGCGGGGACCGTGTCTCAGTTTGGAGGATCTCAACAACGTGAATGCCTATCCCGGCACGACGTCCCGACTTGTCAATCCCGTGTCGGCATCCCGATCCTATCGGGGCGAAAGCGGGACTCGAAGAGCTGCGAAGCGCATCCATGCGGTATGTACGTGGATCCCCGCTTGCGCGGGGATGACAGTCCGGGTTCATCGTGCTGAACATCTCATCTGCACCTCAAACTGAGCCACTCTACCGCGGGAACATTCCGTGAAAAACTTCTGCAGGTGTTCGCTTGAACACCTCGCGATAAGATCCTATCTTCGCCCCCACATACTCTCTCTGGTCACTGTCTCCCCCTCCGATGCTTACGACCCTCAAGCTGATGGAGGTCGTGGAGTGCGTTCGGCTCTCTCCCCTCCCGTTGGGCCGCA
The DNA here is from genome assembly GCA_964549365.1 of uncultured Alphaproteobacteria bacterium. Classification (GTDB taxonomy): domain Bacteria; phylum Bacteroidota; class Ignavibacteria; order OLB7; family OLB7; genus JAFDZV01. The sequence continues at coordinate 2,048 of CAZJYH010000547.1, read as the reverse complement.
CTCCCGCCGGACCTGAGTGGACCCAACATATTCGGTTCCGACGACACGGCGCCGTTCACTCCTCGTGCACCACACGGCCGGGGGGCGGGCGATGCGCCGGGCACCTTTGCGGTGCCCACGGAACCCGGACGCTGCAAGCTCTCCCGGTGGCATGGCGCCGCGCGGGGACGGCTTGTTCATGCCGTCACTGCAATGTCACGGCCGGAGGCGATCGTTTGGCGACGATCGTTCCGGTGCGGACCATCGCCGGCTTTGGGGACGGTGATGGAGACGATTGCAGTGGTCGCATTCCTCTCGGCGTGGCCCCCGTTCCTTGTGGGAGGATCGGGATATGAACGTTGCGGCGCTTCATATCCCGGACTATCCCGCGTGGGTGCGGCGGTGGCTCGTGCCGTCGGATCGGCTCGTCGGCGTGTTCGCCGATGGGCGGATCATCTCCGCCTGCGCCGAACTGAGGGCGCGGGGCGTTGCCGTGGGTGATACCGTCGCGCGCGCGCAGGCCCTGCTCCCCGATGCCGTCCTCCATGAACACGACCCCCATCTCGATGCGGCCGTGTGGGATGACGTGCTGGCGGTGCTCTTCGACATCTCTCCACATCTGCGTCCGGTGCGCCACGGCATCGCGACGCTCGCCCCGTTCGATCTCGATGCTCTCGTTGCGCTCAACCGCACGCTCGGCGGCGCGCTCGGCCTCGGGCGCACGCCGCTCGTTGCGACGCTCGCGGCGGGGCACGCCGAGCCCGGCGCCGTCCGCACGATCGCCGCGGCTGAGGAACGCGGGTTCTTCGCCCGCGCGTCGGTTCGGCATCTGCGCGCCTTCGAGTTCGAGCAGGAGATGATCGAGCGTCTGGAGATGTTCGGCCTGGTGACCGTCGCGCGCGTGGCGGCGCTGACGTGCCGGCATCTGACCGCGCAGTTCGGCCCCGCCGGCCGGGCGCTCTTCGATCTCCTGCACGACCACGAGAGCGCGCCGCCGGTGCCGTTGTACCAGCCGCCCCCCGTGATCTCGACATCGTACGCCTTCGAGGCTCCCGCATGCGAGCCGCGCGAGCTGGCCCCCGTGCTCGACGCGCTGGTGACGGAGGCGGCCGAACGCCTCGGCACGCTCGGCGCGGGGATGCTGACGCTGCGGCTCGACGGCGGGCGAGGGGAGCGCACGCGCACGGCACGCCGCGCGTTGAAAGCCGCCACCGCCGACGCGCGGCACCTGCGCATCATCGCGGGCACGCTGCTCGGCACGCTGCTCCGACGCCGCGCGGACGTGCAGACGATGACCGTTCGGCTCGGCACACTCATTGAGCGCCGCGGCGTGCAGGGGGCGCTCTTCGATCCGCGTCCCGCGCTCGCCGACGTCGTGCGGGCAGTTCACCGCCGCTTTCCCGGCCGTCTCGTTCGCGCGGCAGCCGTCGATCCCGACGCATATCTCCCGGAGCACGCAACGCGCTTCGAGCCGTATCCCGTTCTCACCCCGTCACTCTCATCAGGACTCCCACGCCCGTGAAACTCTACCTCGAACCGATCACCATGACCTTTCGCCACGGCATGCCGCATTACCTGGAGTGGCGCGGCCAATGCTACACGGTGTTGAAGCTGATGGACAGATGGACCGCCGAGGGGAGCTGGTGGCACGAGCCCTATCGACGGCTGTATCTGCTGCTGGAGACCGACCGCGGCATCATCGAGGTGTTTCGCGCGGGGACCGGCACCGAACCCGGCGTGGCGGTCGGCTGGGGCGTCGGGTGGAAGCTGTCCCGCATCTACGATTGAGGGGGAGCCACGGCATGTTCGCGCATCTGCATGTACGAAGCTGGTTCTCGTTTCTGGCCGGGGGCTCCTCGCCGGAGGATCTGGCGGAGCATGCCGCCGGCATGGGCATGGCCGCGCTTGCGCTCACCGATCTGAACGGCGTCTACGGCGTGGTGCGGTTCCAACAGGCGTGCAGGCGGCACGGCATTCGCCCGGTGACGGGGGCGGAAGTCCATGTTGCCGACGCCGGGCCCCTGGTGCTGCTGGCGCGCACGTTGAACGGCTACGCGAACCTGTGCAGG
>CAZJYH010000546.1:0-3777 GCA_964549365.1 uncultured Alphaproteobacteria bacterium | reverse complement strand
CGGTTGTTCCGTTCATGCGGTGAGCGGCGTTCTGCTCACCATGGTTTCGAGCGCCGGGGGCCGCGCGCCGACGTGGGCTTTGCGTCGGCGGCGTATCCTGTGGCTGGTCCGTACATCGCGGGAAGCGGGAGCGCAACCCATGGAGACCGCCGGTAGCAGCCGGCGGTCTCGGTGTACGTACCGGCTCAAGCTTACTGAATCGTGCTGTTGTTGTACCCGTCGCCGCCGCCGGCTGGGAGCGTGCTCTGGCAGGCCGAGCCGCACGCGGCGCCGTAGCGTCCGAATCCGATGAAGCTGATGCTCGGCGTGGTGGAGCCCTGCGGCGTGCAGACCTCATACGACCAGCGGGCGTAATTATCCGTGCCGCACGGCTCGAAGTGCGTGTTGATGCCGCTACCGGTGCGCGTCACGCAGGCTTCGGCGAAGGTGCTGACGACGGCGGGGGAGGCGCAGCCCGGCGCGGACGTGAAGCCGCGGGCGGTCCCCTCCTCGATCGCGGCCTGCGACAGCCATGCGTAGAGCAGCGGCGTGGAGACCTGGTCGATCAGGGCGCCGTCGGTGCCGGTGAAGTGGATCTCCGGCGAGACGATCTGGTAGCTCACCGTGCCGTTCGCGGAGCGGAAGCTGCCGATCGCGGTGATGACATCACGACCCGTAGCCTGGGATGCTTTCATCGGATTGCCGTTGGCATCGCGGGTGATGCCGACCTGCACCATGAACGTGCCGATCAGCGTCGCCGACGGGTCCGGGAGGAAGACGAGGCCCTGCGCCGAGGCGGTCAGGGAGATGGTTGCCAGAAGGATCAGGGTTGCCAGTACGTTTTTCATGGGTTGAGACAGAGCCGTTTGATGAGGGAATGAGGGAATGACCTGAAGGGAGACTGACGGGGGATCGCTTGCCGGCGATCTGCGGTTACGGGCCGCGCCGTCAGGAACGTCTGCAAAGCTCGCCACGGGAGGGGCCCGTCGGCAATTGCACTTTTGGGGAAGGATGAACGAGAGGTGCCGGACGCGATTTACGTCTCGTGGAGGTTCAGACGCGGGGTGAAATATTTCGCGAAGAGTTCGGTGTAGGAGCGGGTGCCGGTCTTCCGGTGCACCGAGCCGAGGTGCTTCTTGATCGCGTCCTCGGAGATGTGGAGCTGGTCCGCGATCTCCTTGTACGCGAGCCCGAGCAGCCGCAGCATCACCACACGGCGCTCCTGCGGGCTGAGGTGCGCCTCCTCGGTCATGGTGCGGAGCGCATCGTGGAACATGCGGTCCACCGGGTGGGCATAGTGGTAGCGGGCGATCAGATCCGAGAGCATGTAGATGATGAACGGCTCCATCAGCGCCACCGTCCGCCGTGCGCGGTCCGATATCGCCGTCTTTGTGCGGTCGCGCCACAGAAAAATGGTGCCGAGATACCGAATGTCATTGTAGTGATAATCGATGATAAAAGGCGGATGGTAATCGTCGAGCGGCAGGCCCTGCGCGCGGAAGTTCTCGAGATACCGATCGCTCGGACGAACTCCTTCCGAATATGGGCTCACCGAAACGCCCTGTGCGTCGGTCGTGGTATCCACGGTGATCAACATACCACCGGCACCACCGCCGGAGCCCGTCTCGCTGAGATCGCAGTTCACATTCACGAAGATCGACACGCGGTCAACCTCGCCGATCAACTCGAGCAGCGCCTCCTTGTACCGTTCCACCGCCGCCGACACGTTGCTCGTTAACGGCAGGCGGTTCAAAAAATGAAGCACCTTGTCAGGAATGATCGGGGCGTCGGTCGTCGCTTTTTGCGGGCGGCTCTCGCCGATGCGGACGCCGGAATCATCCGAGACGATCCACATCCGGCGGGCCTTCAGCTTGCGCTGCAACAAATTGGCAACACCTTTCAAACTGTAGGCGAGCCCGAAGCGCTCGCGCAGCCATGTCTGCACATCGTTGAGGGTGATCAGCTCCCCCGAGTGCAGTTTCGCGCGCAGCTCCTCCAGCTCGTTGCGGCCGATCGTGCCGTTGCTCGCGGCGGCGGAGGAGCGGCGCGCCAGCAGGCCGTCGACCCCCGATTTCTGATATTGTTGCCACCAACGATTGGCGCTCCGTCCGGAGGCTCCGGCCAATGCGGCGGCCTCCTCCAGCGTCCGCGTGGGATCCTCCTTCAGCGACCGCAACATTTTGATGCGCGGCTCCTGGGATTCCCCCCGATAATGACGCTCGAGGTTCAGCAGAAACTCCAGGCTCTCCTGGATATGGGTGCTTCGTTGCCGAGCCATGAACGGAATTGTTCTCCTGCGATAATCGAAACGCGGAACACATCCGCGTTCGCGGGGAAATGACTTCTGATCTCGCCGCGCATATTTCGGCCGTAACCTTGGGCCGTGCACATACATGGGAGATTCATAGAAGCCGATGTGCTTCGCAGATTGCGTATCAGTGTGCGTATGGTCGTGCGGTACGCATCGGATAGACAATCTGTTACGACACAAGGGTGCCGGGAACGCCCATTGCGGTGCGATGCAGCCGGACGTTCAGAACTTCAGGCGATGCCGATTCCGGGCATCGTGTGATACCACACGCGTGTGCGAAAGGTCCGTTCTGCGGATATATTGGAAGGGAGCTGTGAGCCGGGAAGTACCGAGGATTCGAGCACGGCGAAGATACAATTGTGTTCGTTCCGCATCAAGTGATGCGCCGGAAAAAATACGCGAACACGCAACATCTCGATGTCGCGATCCTTGGGACTCGGGGGATGGTGTACATCACGGACCGGGGCTAAGATAGCAAACTGTCCCCGAAATTCGCACAATACCTTGAGGGCGCGGTGCCGGTCGCGAAGTTCTGCGTATACTCCGGCCTCGCATTCCGGCATGCCCGCTCCGCGTACGTTCCGTCATGAACCTCTAGTCGAATCGTATATGCGCACCCTGCCTCTCGCGCTTTCGCTCGTTGCCTGCTGGGCCGCAACCCTTCTGCCGTGCCGCGCGCAGCATGAGTTCGACGCCTGGTGTTTCGGCCGAGGGTGCGGGCTGCGCTTCGGCGCGGGCGCCCCCGTCCCGTTCCCCGGCTCCACCAACACCCTCGAAGGATCGGCGAGCATCGGCGACCCGGTCACCGGCGATCTGCTTTTTTACGCGGACGGCATCAACGCCTACAATCGGCAGGGGGCCGTGATGCTCAACGGCTCGGACCTGCGCGGGAGCGCATCCAGTACGCAGGGGGCGCTGATCGTGCCGGACCCCGCGAGCCGCACGCGCTACTACCTCTTCATCGCGGACGCCGGCGTATACGATAGTCCAACCGCCGGGGTCACCTGGTCCATCGTCGACATGACCCTCGACGGCGGGCGCGGCGGGGTTCTGCCGGGGGCGAAGAACCTCCAGCTTCTCTTCCCGGCAACCGAGAAGCTCACCGCGGTTCGCTCGGCCGACGGCTGCGGCTACTGGATTCTCTGCCACGCATGGAACTCCGACGCGTTCCACGCCTACCGCCTGAGCGCCGCGGGATTGAACCCCGTGCCGGTCCTCTCCCACGCCGGGCGCACGCATGCGGACCCCAATGGATCGGGGAACGGGATCGGCACCATCGGCTACATGAAGGCCTCGCCGGACGGCCGCAGGCTCGCCGCCGCCGTCCTCTCCTCCGATACCGTGCAGCTCTTCGGATTCGACAACGCCGCGGGCATCGTCTCCGGCGGCGTGGACATCGTGATCCCCCCGGGCCCGGTCGACGAGTCCGAACGGGAACCCTACGGCGTGGCGTTCTCGCCGGACGGCACCCGGCTCTACATCTCCTG
>CAZJYH010000545.1:0-3786 GCA_964549365.1 uncultured Alphaproteobacteria bacterium | reverse complement strand
GGATACCGACACCATGCAACGGCGTCGACAATGCTCAAATTTGTTGTGCAATTTCGGCGTCGTTCATAACGACGACTCCAAAAAAAATCACCTCGCTACAATCTTTCACTTGCATTCGCATGTGACTTGAGGCTATTTTTGCACCCCTTCAAATCGAGACCGCCGGTACGGCGCGAAATTTCGCTCGATTGAAGGCGAGGCGTCCCTCCCCCCGGACGCAATTTTGAAGACGCACCACTTCGCACCAGCAGTTCCCTCTGGTCTTCGGTGTTCGGAACGATGCGCACGCATGTGCGTGGAACAGCGCATCATATTTCGTGGAATTCGATGCAGCGGCATCGCGTTTCACGGGACAACAGTGTATCGGCTCCCGCGAACTATTCGCGCAAGCCGAATAATTCTCCCGCATCGATGGTGCAGGGGGCGGATACTTCTTGCCTGAAACGCAACAACCGCCGCTCCCGTCGGTTCCTCGATGCCGGTATTTTCGGTGGACTATGCCGCGCGCCGCACTTCACGACGCTACGGTTATGGTCCGCACGGTTTCGCGCCGCGCCGAGATCGGCTCCGGTACATTGCCGGGATATGATCGGCGCGCGGCAGCGCGAGCCCGCCTTATCGCGGGCGACGCTTTGTGCCCCGGTGGCGCAGCATGCGGTTACATCGAACCCAACTTCAGACAGACCGCATGCGAATGTTCCCCGGTGCCTTATTCGATCGCACGCCCCTGGTGCAGGATCGGGATACTTCGGATCAAACGGACGCCGGTTCGACTCCGGCCGTGCGTGGGCGCCCCGCGCTTCCGCGCACGTAGCTCAGCGGTAGAGCATTTGACTATTATTTCCCGTCCGTCCGTTCCGGGGCGGCGATCGATTATTCATCACGCATCTCATAGATCAATCAAGGAGGGATTTCCCATGGCTTCGATCAATATTCTGCGGCGCATTCTGCGCGGGGCCGCCGGCGCACCGAACGTCACGCACGAAGGAGCGCCGGCTTCGATCATCACGCCGGAGGCAACACTGCGCCGGCTGGTGATGAGCTGCCTGTTGTGGGAGGACGGGTTCTACGTGAACGGTAGGGAGATCGCCGAGGAAATCCGCTCCACGGTTGCGCAGGTCGAACCGGATGTCGTTGCCGCGATCGCGATCCAGGCGCGCGAGGCGCACAAGCTGCGGCACGTGCCGCTCTGGATCGTGCGGGAAATGGCGCGGCTGGCGTCGCACAAGCACCTGGTGGCGGCCACGCTCGAACGGGCCATCCAGCGGCCGGACGAGATCACGGAGTTCGTCGCGCTCTACTGGAAGGACGGACGGCAGCCGCTCTCGGCGCAGGTGAAGAAGGGCCTCGCGGCGGCATTCCGGAAGTTCGACGAGTACCAGCTCGCGAAATACGATCGTGACGGCGCCGTTCGCCTGCGCGACGTGCTCTTCATGGTGCACGCGGCGCCGGGCGACCGCGGCGAGGGCGCCCCGGCGGTTCGGCACACGATGAGCGAGCGGCGTGAGGGCGCGGCCCCGCCGAGCGCGGGAGGCGAACTCTTCCGCAAGGTTGCCCAGCGGACGCTGGCGGTGCCGGATACGTGGGAGACCGCGCTTTCGGCCGGCGCCGACAAGCGGGAGACGTTCGAGCGGCTGATCGCCGAGCGAAAGCTGGGCCCGCTGGCGCTGCTCCGGAATCTCCGGAACATGCGCGATGCCGGCGTGCCGTATGCGCTGGTGCGCAACGCGCTGAACGACATGCGCACCGAGCGTGTGCTGCCGTTCCGGTTCGTGGCGGCCGCGCGGGCCGTGCCGGAGTGGGAGGAGATCGTCGAGAAGCCGATGCTGGCGATGCTGCGGTCGGCCCCGAAGCTCTCCGGACGCACCGGGGTGCTCGTCGACGTCTCCGGCTCGATGAGCGCGCCGCTCTCGCGCAAGTCCGATCTGACCCGCATCGACGCGGCGTGCGCGCTGGCCATGCTGGTGCGTGAGATCGGTCAGGAGGTGGTGGTCGGCTCGTTCAGCAACGCGCTGGTCATGGTTCCGGCACGGCGGGGTTTCGCCCTGCGCGACGCCATCGCCGGCAGCCAGCCGCACGGCGGCACCTATCTCGGCGCGGCGGTACGGCAGTTCGCCGAGCGAGAGCCGGTGAACCGTCTGATCATCATCACCGACGAACAGTCGGCCGACCCGGTGACGCTGCCGCCGGGGCGGACGTACATGATCAACGTGGCCGGCTACCGCAACGGCGTGGCGTACGGTGAGAGCGTGCACATCGACGGCTTCAGCGAGTCGGTAGTGACGTTCATCCAGGAACTGGAGGCGCTGGAGCGCGATACACGGCACGGCGCAGCGGCACGATGACGCAGTGCGGCCCCGTCGGCAACGACGGGGCCGCCGTTGTTATGCTGGATCGCCTCAGCGAGGGCAACGTCTCAAAACGACAGACACTCAATCTTCTTGGGAAGATTGGCGCGTTTGGGAACACCGCCATATTCGCCGTACGGCCATGTGGAACGGAAAACCGGCCGGCCCACGGGAGGCCCCGGGCAGCAATCGGCATCTTTCTCGCCGTAGACCGTCACCTCCATGACGAACCCTCCCGACTTCGGAATGTTCACCTGGAGATAGTTCGGGTTGCCGTTCTGAAAGTCCTTCCCGTTGTCGAAGCTCTGTATCGGATAGCTGTCGCGAACCACGCCGTTTGTCGGATTGACGGTGAAGATGCGGACGTCGACGCGGACCGCACGATTTTGCACGCCGTCGAAGTAGAGAGATTTGTCGTGGCGGTTGGCGACGGTATCGTAGAGATAATTGTTAAAGACAAGTGCGATCGCAACCTTGGGCGTATTGGAATCCGCGGGTGGCAGTACATCCTGCAGCTTCGACGAACTACAGGAGGCAAACAGAAGGACGGCGCCCAGCAGCAGCGGGCGCGAGACACATATACTCATGACATTCCCCCTGCGGTATTAATTGATCACACTGTACAGACCGCTGGCGAAACTGTGCCGTAGATATGAAATTTGGCGTCGTTGGTGCCGACAAGCTTGGAGTTGCCGCGCGTCACGAGCAGTTGTACCCACGCACCTGTCGGCAGATCGGCCAGCGCCGAAGCGGGTATCGTAACGGCGCCGTTGTCCGGGACGGCCGCGTACCAGGAATACTGGAACGATGTGGGCATCGTGCTGTCGGCGAAGTGGGAGACCGACGCGTCGTACGAGATGCCGACGATCACGCTGTCGTTGTTTGGGTCAGCATTCCATGAAAGATTGACGCCGGCCGCCTTGCTGATCGATGCCCCAGGTCCGGGCGCGCTGATCGACACGACGCTCGGCATGTACATATTGTCCGTGAAGGCCGGGATATTCGCCGCAGCATCGCCCGTGAGCCCCCACTTCCCTGTTGCTCCGAACGCCGGGGCCGCGATGGACCGATATCCGAACGAGGAATTGTAGACCATGTCGACATCGCTTGCCGTCATCGTACCGCCGCTCACGGCCGCGCTTTCGTGGCTTGTGGACGCATAAAGCTGCCCTCCCGCTTCGTACTCAACGCCCGCGCCCCCGACATTGGTATGCGCGGTGACATAGAATTGACCGCGCGTCGCGGCGGCCTCCTTCGCCCACGGAAACGGAAGCGAACGGCGCGATGGTTGACTCTGAGTCGGCCCCGGATCAGTCCCGCATCCGGCAACGGAGAGTACGGTCGTAAGCGCCACGACGGCGACTCCTGCGTTGATCCAAGAATTGTGGATTGACATACATCCTCCTGAATACTGGTATTTGGGAAACAATGGGGCGAT
>CAZJYH010000544.1:3191-3787 GCA_964549365.1 uncultured Alphaproteobacteria bacterium | reverse complement strand
CATCGCCCCCCGGCACGCGTAATTTCGCACGTCCATTTCCCACTGAGTTTTCACTCCCCAACTCAGAAAGCTCGAAACGATACTCAATCTCCTCCAATACAACCAGCAGCAGACACAACTGCCCCCCGGCACCTTGTGATGGCTGGAACGTTTCTCGCCAATGCAACGGGCACATGTGCGTGTGGCCGATTGTACGAAGCGTTCGTCATGTCGGTTTTGAATCTGCTGCGCCATCGTTGACACTCAGTCCGTGAGGTTTCCGGAAGAAGCTCGACGCATTCAGCCGCGTTGAGGGGAGCCTTGCCATGTCCATGGTGGAAAAATGTGCGCCGAATCCGTCCGGATTCAGCGAGGGAATTCTTTGCCCTGTCCGAAAAATTGCTCCCTCTGGGCGCGTTGCATGTCCGCAACGCGTCGGGGACGTGCTTTGCCGAGTTGCGACATCGACGGTGTTTTTCGTGGATGATTTGGCGATGCCAAATTCATACGCTCGGCATCGTTGCGGGAAATTCAACGCACGATTTGGAGCGTTCATGGACGAGGAGCAGCGATATATCAGATTGTTGAAATACTCCCAGTGTCATCGCGAGCCCCGA
>CAZJYH010000544.1:0-3181 GCA_964549365.1 uncultured Alphaproteobacteria bacterium | reverse complement strand
AGGAGGGGCGTGGCGATCTCACACGCAGGTAGTATGATTGAAACCCGGCGGGATCGCCACGTCGTCGCCCGTCCCGACGCGTCGGGACGGCTCCTCCTCGCGATGACCCAGGTTGTTCCTTGCTCAGGAACGGCACGCACGTGCGCCATTTGTCCTTCAATGACGACGGGATATGCTTGCCGCTGATGGCAGGTCGTTCAACAGCTTGCTATAGCAGGGCACAAAACATCCCGAACATTCCCCCACGATTTTCGTGGGGTGTACCAGCGGATCCAAACGCACCGAATGAGCGATTACAAGGTTATTCACGCGGTCGGCGAAACGCTGCGCCAGGTGTTGCTGGCGCAGATGAAGAACGACAGCTCGGTGTACGGCGCTTCCGGCATCATCAAGTCGGAGGATCAGGTTACGCTGGAGCACCCGTATTCGTTGATCGGCGACGGCGAGGCGAAAAATTCCTGCCTCTCGATCTTTCTGTTCCGCGTTTCGGAAAACGGGGATATGAAAAATCGTCAGGCGATCGCATCGGGAACGTCGACGTACACGCCTCCGCCGCTTGCGCTCAACCTGCATTATCTGATCACGCCGATCACCAACAGCGCGGAGAACAATCATCGACTGCTCGGCAAGGCCATGCAGATCCTTTTCGACGCCTCCATCCTGAAGGGCTCCGATCTGTACGACGAGCTGCAGGGGACATCCGAGGAGTTGCGCCTGCTGCTCTCGCCGATTTCGATGGAGGATATCACAAAGCTCTGGAGCGCCTTCATGCGCCCGTTCCAGCTTTCGGTGGCCTACGAGGTGCGCGTGGCATATATCGACTCGGCGCGGCGCAGCGAAAAGCAGCCGGTGTACGAGAAGACGGCGGAATTCCTGCAGATCACATAAGCGATGACGAGCGATACTCTACAACAACGCGCCATGGTGACCGGACGCGCCCTCCATCAGGGGACGGGGCAGCCCGTGCGCGGCACCATCGCCTTCTCGTCGCCGAGCGGGCCGATCATCGCCAACGTGCGCCCGGACGGTTCCTTCGCGATCTCCGGGCGTCCCGATCTCCTCTTTCCGGACCTCGCGACGCAGAATTACGCGTTCCAAATCGAGCTGACCGCCACGTCGACGCAGTTCCGGGCGGGAAGCGGCACCACGGGCGCCACCGTGAACCTGACCGCGGGTGAGGATTTCTCACCGCCGCTCGACGCGGGCACCCTCGAATTTCCCGCCGACCCGGTCTACATCCGCGGCACCGTGACCAACGGTGCCGAGCCGTTCGGTGCGATCGTCGGCGCGACGGTGCAGCTGTTTCAAGACGGCGTGTTGCAGGACTCCGCGGTGACCGACGCCGACGGCGCGTACGCGTTCGACGCGGTCATAGTGCCCGCGCCGGCGGAGCTCGTATGCTCGGCGGCAACGTACACGGCGCAGACACGAACGCTTCTACTGGATTATGGGCTGGCGGTGAACCAGGAATTCTTCCGCATGACCCCGATCTGATCCGATTGCACTGTACGCGGCGCGGAGCCGGTGTGCGACGGAACAGCAAGAGAACAGCGAACTACAAAACGGCATCGAAATACAAGACGGTGGTATCAACCACACGAGAACCAAAGGAGAGGAATCATGGCAGAATACCTGTCCCCCGGCGTGTACGTCGAGGAAGTCGACACTGGATCGAAGACGATTGAAGGTGTCAGCACCAGCACCGCCGGTTTCGTCGGGATGACCGAGCGCGGCCCGACAACAGGGCTGCCGACGCTGGTGACGAGCTTTGCCGACTATCAGCGAAAGTTCGGCGGTTACTTCAACTACGGCATCACCGATGCCAATTATCTCCCGTATGCGGTCGACGGTTTCTTCACCAACGGCGGCAAGCGTCTGTACATCGTGCGTGTGGCCGGCTCCGGGGCGACGGCCGCCGACGGAACGACGCAGGGCGGCCTGGTTACCCGTCTGGTCTCGGATACCAACCTGACCGCGGCGGCGGAGATCAAGCCGCTGACGCTGCGCGGCATCCAGGTGGATACCAAGGTGGAACTGGTGATGCTGAAGGACGGCGTCACCACGAAGTCCGGCGCGATCGCCGTCAAGAGCGTCAATGCCACCAGCGGCGTGGTCACTCTCAAGGCCGATCTCACCTCCGTCTTCGAGGCGCGGTATACCACGGTCTACACGGACACCTCGTCCATCGACGCCGACGGCCTGATCGACACAATGGCCACGCCGACGACGGCGCGCCCGGATTCCTTCGGGCTGGCGGCCGCCGATAAGGGAAGCTGGGGACGCTCGATCACCATTCAGGCAACGCATGAGTCCGCCGCCCGCACCACCTACGTGAGCGTGGACGCCGGTGCCGCCGACGGCGACAACCCGGTGCAGGTGGCAAGCACCGCGGGCTTCTACGCCAACGCATGGGTCGAGATCAACCGCGGCGATCACAAGCTCTATCGCAAGGTGCTTGCGGTGGACGGCGTGGTGCTGACGCTCGACGGTCCGGCACTCGTCGATGGCGACCTGAAGCACGAAGCCTCGGCCACGGCCACCACGATCTCCACATGCGAGTTCAAGCTGACCGTGGCATACGGTTCGGTGTCCGAGCAATACGCGGGGCTGACGCTCGAGAACATCACCGGCCGCTACTACGCCGACCGCATCAACAACGAGTCCGCGTTGATCACCGTCACGTCGCCGAGCCCGTCGGACACGCATCCGTTCTTCTTCCCGTCGGGCGACGTGCTGCCGAGCGGCGGCATGCGCACGAGCAGCTCGGTGCTCCTCTTCCGGTTGACGAACAACGGCTCCGACGGCGGCGCCCCGAGCGCTTCGGATTACAAGGGAACCGACGGCGGCCCCGGCCTGCGCACCGGCATCAAGGCGCTGGAGGACATCGATCAGGTGAGCATCATCGCCGCGCCGGGCGTCACCGACTCGGTGGTGCAGAGCGCGTTGATCGAGCAGTGCGAGCTGTTGAAGGACCGATTCGCGATCCTCGATCCGAACAACAGCAAGCAGACGATCGACGAGATCATCGCGCAGCGCCAGCAGTACGACACCAAGTACGCGGCCATCTACTATCCGCGCATCATGGTCTTCGACCCGCTCACCGAGCTGGACATCGCGCTCCCGCCGAGCGGACACATGGCCGGCATCTATGCGCGCACCGACATCGAGCGCGGCGTGCACA
>CAZJYH010000543.1:2049-3796 GCA_964549365.1 uncultured Alphaproteobacteria bacterium | reverse complement strand
TGCTGCTCTGGTCGACAAGTCCAGCGTAGTTGACGTATGGGTAATGCATAGTTGGCAAAGGGGAGGAACGCACAACGGTGAGTCCGGAAGCAGAGAGGTTCCCGGCCAAAGCGAGGCCGTGGCGGTCTCATGGACTTGCGTTGCACCCCCCGTGACGCTGCGTCTGGGATCCGGCTCTGAGCGAAACCGGAGGCTCACGATGACATCGGGAATATCTCATCGTCAATTCCGGGACAGGTTCTCAGCGAACCGCCACGAACACCGCAAGCCCACCGATCCGGCGCATCGGCCCGAGCAACCCGTGCGATCATCGATCGAACCATGACGATCGCACGCCTCGGCGCATTCCGAGATCAGGGCCGAATGCCGACCGACCGACCCCCGGGGGAGCGGGGCAATCCGTCATTGCGGCAGCCATCAATCTCCAGATCACATTTTAGATGACATAATACTCATTATGATGCTACATGATCATGATTCCGAGGAGATATGAAGGATCGGCGGCGTTATCCCCATGGTGCTCAGGCAATGACCTCCGCCGTTCTCAACCGTCGATCACCGCGGCGGCACGGGCGGCGCGAGCACTCAACGTGGCTCGGATGGAACGAAGCGATGGATGGCGTTTGCGTGGCGCACGGGCTTCGCCGATCGAACCCTTCGAACGCACACAAGCCGGGATCACCACACACCAACTGTGGGAGATTCCGGCCTGTGCTATTCCTGTTGGGTAGGCTGTATCAGGATCTTTCTACGTCGAGGACTACAACTGGAGAATCGTGAACTCGCTCCGGCGATTCTGCCGGCGGCCTTCCTCGGTGGAGTTCGGAGCAACCGGCTTCGAGAAGCCGAAGCCCTGCGTTGTGATGCGGTCCGGGGTGACGTGGCCCGCGTTGAGAAGGTAGTCCTTGACGGCTTCGGCCCGCTTCAGCGAGAGCTGCTTGTTGTACTCCGCAGATCCGATGTTGTCGGTATGACCATTGATCTGCAGGCGCAGCTGGGCATGCTCGTTCATCATCGCGACGATGCGATCCAGCTCCGGACGCGATTCCGGACTGAGCGTGGCCGTGTTATAGTCGAAGAAGATGTTGTTGGCGACAAAGCGTTCGCCCTGCGCAAGCTTCTGCAGCTGGAAGTCGTGCTGCAACTTGTCGTAGGAGACATCGGTCGGCACCGTATAGCGGGCGGAATGGAACACGTAGCCGGGTGCCGAGATCGAAATGCCGTAGTCGTGCCCTGGACGGAGCACGGTGGTATATGAGCCAGAGACCGAGTTGCTCGTGGCGTCGAAAATCTTGACACCGGTCTGCAGATCCTCGATCACGATTGTAGCTTCCAGCGGAACATTCGACGCCTTGTCGGTCACGCTTCCGCTGACGAGGATCACGCTCGACGGACGCGCCTTCACTGGGATGGGCGCCACGTAGATGTCCTCGTTGTTGTCGATGGTCCGCGAGAGATACGCCTTCTCACCGGATGCGGAGAGTGAGATGAACGCATCGTCACCATCGGTGTTGATTGGGGCGCCCGCGTTGAAGGGAGTTTCCCAGACGCCGCCGGAGTTCACCGAGATGTAGATGTCATCGCCTCCATACCCCCCATCGCGACCGCTCGCGGTGAAATACAAGGTCTTGCCGTCGGCAGCAATACATGGCGCATACGTGCCACCACCATGATTCACCTGCGGCCCCAGGTTCTCCGGATATCCCCAGGCCGAGTACCCTGAGAGTACCCCCTCCTCTTATCCCAG
>CAZJYH010000543.1:340-2039 GCA_964549365.1 uncultured Alphaproteobacteria bacterium | reverse complement strand
CGAGCCGTTCCAATGCGCGACCCAGATCTGATGCTTACCGTTCGGGGAACCCACGGTCGTGGCGAAATAGAAATCCCGGCCGTCGGAGCTGATCGAACCGCCGTAGACACGGAACAAATCGCCTCGATCATTCTTTCGGAAGAATTCCGTGATGCCGCCGCCAAGCCCTTGAATTTCGGTCCAATGCACTCCGCTCAGATGAGCACGGTAGAACGGCCCTCCATCCTGCTCCCATCCACGCCGAAGCGAATTATAGTAAAGCGTTTGGCCGTCGGGGCTGATTGCGACAATTCCATCGTCCGCGCTGGTGTTCAGTTCGGTTCCGACATTGACCGGATCGCTCCATTGCTCCTGTCCGTCGGTCGACTTTCGCACGGCGTAGTAAATGTCGTCGTCGAAACGCTGATTCTTCGTGTTGCGCTTTGCCCAGGGACGGCCTGCATAGCGTGTGGAGTTGAAGAACAGGATATTGCCGTCGGCCGAGACAAGGGGTGTGTTGTCTCGATCCGAAGAGTTGACCCCATCCAGACGCACGACGCTGGGCACATTGATAATGCTCTGCTCGGAACTCGGGCCACCATCGTTCTTCTTCAGACGAATGTCGGCCGAGCGTGCATCGCGCGCCAAATAACGCCCTTCAGCAATGCTGTCCGTTGAAATCGGACTGAACGGCTGAGCGTGTAAGGAAGTTGCCGCTAGAAATACGAGCGGAAACAGATAAGGCCAACGAGACCGCGGAAACGGTAGCGATTGGGACATGAGTTGGACCTCTGGATTTTCACATCGAGCCCATTCTGGTATGGGAATCGCTGTGTTCGGCAGGAATGTTGGAGCCGCGATCACCGAGCTTCACGCATTCTGGCGTGCGTGCAACCCAGCATTATTCACCCTCATCGCGGCCCTGCCTTCTCTTGAACGCCGTGAACTTACACCATCGCGCATAATGATGCAAGTGGTTTGTGAAAGATGTCTTATCCGTAGCATCGAAAAGCCATCAGGCTGCGCCTCTCACCCCCGCCCCTTTCGAGTGTCGCTTCCGGTCTCGAGCGGTCGGAGGGTGTCAACCGGCGCTTGAAGCGCGGGCGGCCGCCCTGAAGAACTGGGTCAACGAGTAGTCGAGCGCCGACTGCCTCTCCGCCATATAATGTCGTGCCCGTTGAAACGGGAGCCAGGCGCGATCGCCGATCACCACGCTCGTCTCCTCCAGCGTCGCGGCCCGCTCCCAACGCCCACCAAGGTGGCGCACCAGCATCTCGCCGATGAACGCGCCGATTGCCGGCACGAGGTCGCCGTCGATGTCCCCGCGATTGAAGCTTGCCGGATAGTCGATTCGCCAGAAATGATAGTCGATGCGCGGCAGCGCCGCCGGGTCCCACCTGATCACCTCCGGAACCTCGCCGTGCACCAGTACCACGAGGTTCTCAGCCAGGTCGGAATAGTCGGCAGCGGTGGCCGTCGCGTCCGCGGAGACAATCGTCCGCGGCACGGGCTCGCGCCACTCGCTCACGGCCGGCGGCCGGTAACCGTTCAACCGCTCGATCGCCGCGGCGCGGTCCGACACGTCGACGGTCTGGAGCGTCAGTTCCGCGGCATTCACGGCCTGAACAACCTCCGGCAGGCTGGCTTCCCCGGTGACGGCACGGGCAGACGCCACCTCGCCGGCGCGCATGACCTGAATGCTCTCAACGGCAGCGTTTTT
>CAZJYH010000543.1:0-330 GCA_964549365.1 uncultured Alphaproteobacteria bacterium | reverse complement strand
CCAATCGCGTTGCACCGGCGCCAGTTTCTCCGATCGCGTCAGGCGATCGGCCAGCAGGCGTTCCGCGTCGAGATCCGGCCACAGATGCACCAGCGCCCGGACCTCGTCCGCGCGCGCGCCGGGTGCGATCCAGTCGATCGGGCTCCCGGAGGCGGCACGCAGCATCACGGCGCCGTTCGTCAACTCGGTCGCGCGCATGTGCGGTGCCTGGAGCAGGCGCGCGCGGCCAAGGCGCTCAACTGCTTCGGCGCCGTAGAAGTTCAGCCAGTGCAATTCGCCGGGCGCGTCGGTTGCGAAGGGATTCTCAACGCGCGGATCGCCGCCGCCGTC
>CAZJYH010000542.1:0-3796 GCA_964549365.1 uncultured Alphaproteobacteria bacterium | reverse complement strand
AAGAGCGCGTTTTACGCCAACGTGCTCGACGAGCGACGACTTAAGGCACAGGGACGGGAGATCGACGAATTGAACCGGGGCTATGATCCCGCCGACTTCGTGGTGTTGAAGGGGATCGAGTGTGATATTCTCGCCGACGGCTCGCTCGATCTCGACGACGACGCTCTGGCCGCGTTGGACGCGGTGGTGATTTCGGTGCACTCGCAGTTCAACCTACCGATCGAGGCGCAGACCGACCGGATCTGCCGTGCGCTCGAACATCCCCATGCAACCATCCTCGGGCACGCAACCGGCCGCCTGATTCTGAAGCGGAAGGGGTACGAGGTCGATCTGCATCGAGTGATCGCCACGGCGGCGGCGCGCGGCAAGTCCATCGAGCTGAACTGCAATCCAATGCGTCTGGACCTCGGCTGGCGCATGGTGCGGTATGCGCGGCGCAAGGGAGTGCCGATCGCGATCAACCCGGACGCGCACTCGCTTGCCGACTTCGCCAACATGCGATTCGGCATCACGATCGCCCGCAAGGGAATGCTCACTCCCGACGGGACGTTGAATGCGTTGAGCGCCGATGAGCTTCGCACGTTCGCCCGCGGCGTGCCCGCATGATCCAGTGAAATCAACATCGTTATGAAGCAGGCCCTCACTCTCTTTGCGTTGCTGCTGATCGGCGGGGCGCTGCACGCGCAGACGGCGCGGCAGTATATCGAACAGGCGGATTCGGCCGTGGGCGCCCGGCAGATCACGCGCGCGCTGGAGTTGTTCACGAAGGCGATCGAGCTGGAGCCGAACAACGTGGAGGCGGTGTACAAGCGCGGTCTCTGCCGCAACGGCTCCGGCGACATGATCGGCGCGGCCGAGGACATGAGCGTGCTGATTCGCCTGCGCCCGAACGATCCCGAGCCCTACACGAGCCGTGCGTTCTGTTATGCGGTGCTGAAGCGCGATTCGCTCGGCGCGCTCGATGCGGCGAAGGCCGTGGAGCTGGATCCGAAGGATACCACGGCATATTATCTGCTCGGAAATCTCCTGTTGCGGTTGAACCAGATGCAGGAGGCGGTGGGCGCCTTTCACAAGTACCTGGAGCTTGCCCCCGACGCGCCGCAGGCAAAGAGTGTGCTCGACGGATTGAAATCCGCCGGGTTCGCGCCGGTCGGCCCCGAACGCAAGCATGTGGGACCGAAGGATGGGGCGTTTTCGCTCCCGGTACCGAGGGAGTGGAATGTACAGCTCAACGACGAGAAGGGGACGGCGCAGCTGTACGTTGCCTCCGGCACGATCGAAGGGAAGAGTAATCCCCGCATCACCGGCGTCAGCATCGTGGTCTATCACAATCGCGACCTCGCGAAGGCCTTCCCCGGATATCAGCCCGGACGCGATTCCATCCTTCCGATATTGCGGAATGCCGCCTACAATTTTGCCGGACTGAGCACGGAGCAGCGCAAGGGAATCATCGAGCACCCGTTCAAGTTCGGGGACTACAACGGCGTGAAGTTCGAGATCGGAGTGGAGCTGAAGGGAATTCCCTGGCGAACGGTGGTGACGGCGTACCTGGTGTCGAAGAACAACTCGTCGTTTGCGTTGATCACACGCATTCCGGCCAAGCTCGTGTCGATCTACTCACCGGTCGTCGAGGCTGCGGTTGCCGGGGTGACGCTGAAATGAACGCATCGGCGGGGATGACCTCCCACCGATAATGTCCGGGAGCTCCCCACCAACTCCGCAGCCTGTCGTCGCTGCCGCGTCCAGACTGAGCCGCGCGGCCGCGTTGGTGTGACAAGCTGCGACACGCCGCGCCCAATCGGCCACCATGCAGTAACTTGTTCCTCTTCCGCCTGCGCCCGCCGGCGTTCTTCGATCGTTCAACAGCGTATTATTGGCACCGATGTCGCAACCGCTCATCATCGATGGTCTCGAAGTATCCAACGCGATCCTGGATCGGGTGAACCATGAAACCGGAGAGCTTCGGAGCTCCCGGGGCATCACGCCCGGCCTGGCCGTGGTGTTGGTTGGGGACGATCCCGCCTCGGCCACCTACGTTCGTTCGAAGGGGAAGGCCTGTGAACGGCTCGGCTTCCTCTCGATCACGCACCGCCTGCCGACCGAGACATCGCAGGAGGAGCTGCTCGCGTTGATCCGTACGCTGAACGCCGACGAGACGATCCACGGAATCCTGGTGCAGAGTCCGATCCCCGAACATATCGATTACGAGCGGGTGGTGGAGACGATCGACTATCGCAAGGATGTGGACGGGTTTCATCCGGTGAATGTGGGCCGGATGGTGATCGGGTTGCCCGCGCAGGAGTCCTGCACTCCGGCCGGCGTGTTGGAGATGTTGAAGCACTATCGGATCGCCACCGACGGGCGGCGTGCCGTGGTGATAGGGCGCAGCAATATCGTCGGCAAGCCGTTGGCGAACATGATGCTGCAAAAACGCCCCGGCGGGAACGCGATCGTGACGGTGGCCCACTCGGCCGCGCGCGATCTGGGCGCGATCACGCGCGAGGCCGACATCCTGATCGCCGCGATCGGCAGGCCCCGATTCATCACTGCCGACATGGTGAAGGAAGGGGCTGTCGTGATCGATGTCGGCATCAATCGGGTCGACGACGAGACGAGCGGCAAGGGCTATCGTATCGTCGGGGATGTCGACTATGAAAATGTTGCTCCGAAATGCTCGGCGATTACTCCGGTGCCGGGAGGGGTCGGGAAAATGACCATCGCAATGTTGATGATGAATACGCTGCGTTCGGCGCGAGGGGATTTTCGCTGATGTCGGACTACGCCGAATTTTTCGAAAAGGAAGAGACAGGTCGCCCACGGACGGAGCGTCCTCGGTATGCCGTGCTGCATCAGGACGAGCGCGTTGTCGCCTTCAACAAGGCGCCGGGTGTTTCCTCGATTCGTGAGCGGTATGTCGTGGGCGTATCGCTGAAGGAAATGGCGGAGGAGAAGCTGGGGCAATTGTGGACCGTGCACCGCATCGACAAGGACACCAGCGGTGTGATCATCTTCGCCCGTGATGCCGAGGCGCACAAGATGTTGAACGATCAATTCGAACGCCACGAAACGCTGAAGCTGTATGCGGCGGTGCTCGAAGGGGAGATGGCGCAGGACGAAATGACGATCGATATCCCGATCGTGCCCGACCCCGGACGCCCGGGCATGATGCGGCCGAGCGCGCGTGGCAAGGAATCGTTGACGGTGTTGCGTGTGCGCGAACGCTTCCGTGGGTTTACATATGTCGAAGCGGAGCCGCGTACCGGGCGCCAGCATCAGATTCGTGTGCACTGCCGTGCGGTGGGGCTCCCGCTTGCGGTGGATCCGATGTACGGGAATCGCTCCGAATTTCTGCTCTCCTCCATAAAGCGGAAGTTCCGTGACTACGACCGCGAGGAGCGCCCGTTGATGGGGCGGCTTACGCTGCACGCGGAGTCGTTGGAAGTGGATCATCCCGACGGCTCCGGCCGCGTGCGTTATTCGGCCCCGTTGCCGAAGGATATGCACGCCCTGCTGACGCAGCTGCGAAAGACGCGCGCGTTGTAGAGGACATGCCCCCTGCTCGAGTATTCCGACGAAACAACGAGGGCCCCGCAATCGATATGGATGCGGGGCCCTTGCAATTCCCCGCCGACGCGCGCCGTGGCGGGGAATCGTCAACGCAGACCGCCGTGCACATATTCCCCGCGTGATCTACGCTTCACGCGGACTCGGGCCGGCGCTACTTCGACTTCGGCGCCGTCCTCGCGGCCGCGGCCTTCGCTTTCCCCGCATGCCGGCGGACGCGCTTCTTCACGCT
>CAZJYH010000541.1:0-3820 GCA_964549365.1 uncultured Alphaproteobacteria bacterium | reverse complement strand
CGATATGCACTGATCGGGAAAGATGTATACCTGAACGCGGTTGAGGGGAATGCCCGGTGCGCGGCAATGTACACACTGGCGCCATCAGGAACAACGTCCCCGTGCCCGATTTCCCTACAGGTTACGGGCGGTACACCGCGCCCATTCCCGCCGATGCCCTCACGGGTCGGCGGCCGGCGGACGGACGGCGGTGCATCCCGCGGGAGGATCGCCGACGGCGCGCCCGGGCACCGCGCGATCCCGACCGACTGTCCGTGCCCTGAAGGTATTGCCAAGGTATCGCCCTACGGTACCCCCGACCAAAAAAAAAGCCCTTGAACATGGCCCGCAAGCGGGTATGGTCAAGGGCTACATGTGCGAACGCTCCCCCCGGATGCGCTCGCACCACGTGTTTTCTCGTGCGCCGCGCGATTCGCATCAGGTGCATCCGGTGTCGGGACTGCGGCGGACGCTCATCTACCGCAATCGGATTCCGAACACTCCCCAGCGCCACGCCATCCTAGATAGATCACCGAATCAGCTCGGCGGATGACCGTGATGCGATCGCACGCGGTTAGAGACGGGTGGTTCCGGTCGGTTCCCGAGGTTCCGAACTTTTTTTCACGGGGAGCAGGGCGCCCGAATCCTTGGGGCTGATCAGGCCGCGCCGCGCAAGCTGTTGAAAATCGTTGCCCAATCGAAACCAGGAGGGCAAAAGGGTAGTATTATGCGGCGCATCGGCGTAAATTTCTGACTAGCCTTTCCGAGATCGTACTATTCTTCAGGAGAACCTTCGATCGCTATGAGCCAGATCCGAATTCTCATCATCGACGACGACGCTGAACTGAGCGATCTTCTCAGCGAGTTTTTCGAGTCGCAGAACGCGCTGGTGACAACCGCCGAGCGCCCATCGGCAGGCTTGAAGAAGCTCCGCGAGTTCCATCCGGACGTCATCGTGCTGGACGTAATGCTCCCTGAAATGGACGGATTCGAGACCGCTCGAAAGATCCGGGAAACCTCGAGCGTGCCGATCATCATGCTGACGGCGCGCGGTGAGGTGAACGACCGGATCACCGGCCTCGAGACCGGTGCCGACGACTACCTCTCGAAGCCGTTCGACGTTCGCGAGCTCTGGACACGAATCCAGGTGGTGCTCCGCCGCACGATGAAGGATTTCGGGACCGACGGAACGTACGAGTTCGACGGACTCGAGGTCGACACCAACACGCAGTCGGCCCGCCTGGACGGCAAGCCGCTGGAGCTTACCACGGCCGAGTTCGAGATGCTGCGCCTGTTTGCCGAGAATCCTCAGAAGCCGCTGGACCGTGACTTCATGATGGAGCAGACGCGCGGCATCCCCTGGGAGTCGTTCAACCGATCGGTGGACGTGGTGGTCAGCCGCCTGCGCCAGAAGCTCGGCGACGACCCGCGTCATCCGCGGTTCCTGAAAACGATCTGGGGCACCGGCTACATGTTCATCGGCCGCCCGACGGAGTAATCGCACGCCCGCCGCGGCGCACGGACGATACTTCGAGACGTTGGCCGCGCGCGCAAGGGTCCTTCGCGCGTGCTGCCGGGGAACGTATACGCCGTGGCGCACGGCATAGAGCACGATCTTCAAACGATTGCCGCCCCATCGTCGAGACGACGGTGGGGTGGCCCCCCTCCCCGCCCATCTCGCGCACGTTCATCCCTTTCGCAGTCATGCCGGCACAGTTGCCTCAACAGCTCATCGCAAACGCGCGACCGCACGGATTTCGCTCCCTGTTCTGGAAGGTGCTCGCGCTGGTGCTCGCCACGGCCGTGCTCGCCACGGTCGCGATCGGGCTGTATTCTCAATACATTCTCCGCGACAACTACAACTCGTTCCTGCGTGAGCAGATCGCCAGCTACATGCGCATGGTGGTGCACGATGTCGGCACCCCGCCCGACACCGCCGTCGCGCGCTGGATCGCCGGCAACCATCCGCTCGATATCCGCATCGAGGGAACCGGGTCGCTCTGGTCCAGCACGCCGTCGATGACACCGCTGCGCACGTTGCTGGCGGAAACCGAGTCGCTCGGATTCGACAACGGCCGCGAGTTCATGTTCCGCGAATTCAACGAACGCTACTACGGCATCGTGCGTGCCGGCGAGGCCACGTACGTGATCCGCATGCGTTCGCAGCCGACCGAAAGCCAGGTGCTGCCGGCGACGGTTCTGCTGGCGGTCATACTGATCGCGCTCTTCTATGCCTCGTATCGAATCGTCGGCCGCTTCCTTCGCCCGATCCCCTCGTTGATGGAGGGAGTGCAGGCGGTCGCCTCCGAGGACTTCGACCACACGGTGCCGGTGGGATCGAGCGATGAGCTCGGCGAACTGGCGAAGGCGTTCAACGCAATGTCGCAGCGAGTGGCCGCGATCATCGCATCGAAGCGGCGCCTGCTGTTCGACGTCAGCCATGAGCTGCGCTCGCCGCTGACGCGCATGAACGTGGCGCTGGCGATGCTTCCGGACGGGAAGGCGAAGATCTCGATCGAACGGAACATCCGTGAACTGAACACGATGATCACCGAGCTGCTGGAGAACGAACGCCTGGCCGTGCTGGGCGGCGCGCTGGTGGTGGAGACCGTGGACGTGGTGGCGCTGGTTCAGAAGGTGACCGACGCGTTCGGGCACGACACGCGCCGCCTGGAGGTGGACTCGCTGACCGGGTCGCTGGAGATCACGGCCGACGGCCAACGCCTTGCCGTGGCGCTGCGCAACGTGATATCCAACGCGTTGAAGTATTCCGCCAACAGCGAGGAGCCGGTGCGCGTGACGGTGTTCCCGGACGACAACGGCGCCCGCGTCGTGGTCAGCGACAGCGGCATCGGAATTCCACCGGAAGCGCAGGCGAAGGTGTTCGAGCCGTTCTATCGCACCGACGACTCACGTTCGCGCGCCACCGGCGGCTACGGCCTCGGCCTGTCGTTGACAAAATCGATCGTCGACGCGCACGGCGGCGTCATCCAACTGACAAGCACGCCCGGCGTGGGAACGTCCGTGATGATCTGGCTGCCGCAGTCGCCGGCCGCCGGGGCGATCGTGAAGAACATCGCGTCGACGGCGCAGCCCCAGCCGGCCGCATGACCGACATCGGAATCCCCGCGCCACCGCACCGGCGCATCGAACCAAATGATCGACCTCCTGGATGATTGAACATCTGGCCGGCACACTGATCGAGAAAGGCCCCACGAAGGCCGTCATTTCCGCGAACGGCGTGGGATATGCCGCCCATATCTCGCTGGCGACGTTCGAGATGCTCCCGGAGACCGGGGCGCAGACCGCGCTGCACACGTTCCTGGCCGTGCGCGAGGACGCGCTCACGCTTTACGGATTCTGGACCACGGCCGAACGCGACCTGTTCCTCCTGCTCGTCGGCGTAAGCGGCGTGGGCCCGAAGCTCGCCGTGGGCATCCTCAGCGGAGCCGGCATCGACGTGCTGCGGGAGAACATCGGCCGGGGCAACGCCGCGGCGCTCACGCGCCTGCCGGGCATCGGCAAGAAGCTGGCCGAGCGCCTGGTGCTGGAGCTGCGCGACAAGATGGGAGCCGTCGGCGCCGGCGGGCCGGGCGTCAACACCGATGCCGTCTCCGTTCGCGACGAGGCGATGGCGGCACTGCTCGCGCTCGGCTATACGCGGGTGGTGGCCGAACGCGCGATACGCGGCGCGTTGAAGGAGGGCACCGAGAACGAGGCCGGCGTCGAAACGTTGATCAAGGCCGCACTGAAGCACGCGACGGGGTAGCGGAGCGTCGCGCCGGACGCCCGCGTCAACCACACCGCGCAACCGGCAATCACCGGCGTGAGTCCGATCAAC
>CAZJYH010000540.1:2628-3824 GCA_964549365.1 uncultured Alphaproteobacteria bacterium | reverse complement strand
ATGCTCATGAAACGGTCATGATTGGCCGGCTGTCCGTGCGCCGGCATGCTGAATCTGGTTCGGTAGTTTTCATGATGTCGGCAGGCTCACCGCACCACACACTCGGCCCCGGGCGCCTCAGCGCTGTCCGCGCGGCCCCACCTCGATGCGCTGCATCCCCTGCGTGTTGACACGCGGCTGCGGCAATTTCTGCTCCGGTCCCTGCACGTTCACGTCCACCTTCGGGGCGGCCGTATCCTTGCCGAGCCGCAGGTTCGCCATCGTCATGTAACGGTTGTTCCCCTTCATACCCTCGATCTGGCCCACCACCGCCTGGGTCGAACGCTCGGAGACGCTCAGGAACGTATTCGGCTGGAAACCGATCCATACACAGAAGACCACCATCGGAACGAGCAGCCCCACCTCGAGCGCGTTGAGATCCTTCACTCGCGCGTTCTCGGCGTGCGTGACCGGCCCGAAGAACATCTTCTGGAACAGGATCAACAGGTACACCGCGGCGAGAATCACGCCGGAACCGGCAACAACGGCGAACCACTTCGTGCCGAGATGCGGCGACAGATACGCACCGACCAGCGTCAGATATTCGCCCACGAATCCGTTCAGACCCGGAAGGCCCACCGACGCGAACACCGCCAGCGCGAAGAACACCGCATACACCGGCATGGACTTGGCAAGGCCGCCGAAATCCGACATCTGACGCGTATGACGCCGTTCGTAGATGAAGCCCACCAGAAGGAAGAGCATTCCAGTCGACAGTCCGTGGTTCACCATCTGCAGCACCGCCCCCTGCACCCCCTCGGCCGTCATCGAGAAGATGCCCAGCACAACGAATCCAAGGTGCGCCACCGAGGAATAGGCCACCAGCTTCTTCACGTCGGTCTGCACCATCGCAAGCAACGCGCCGTATATAATGCCGATCACCGCCAGCACACAGATCGCGTCCGCGAAATGCATCGACGACTGCGGAAACAGCTGCAGGTTGAATCGAACCAGCCCGTACGTTCCCATCTTGAGCAGGACACCAGCCAAGATGATTGAACCCGCGGTCGGAGCCTCAACGTGAGCATCGGGTAGCCACGTGTGGAACGGGAACATTGGCATCTTAACCAAGAACGCCAACATGAAGAACCAGAACAGGATCGCCTGAAGTTGTATATAGCCGACCCAAAAGTCTCCTCGAGCAATGCTGGACTGCA
>CAZJYH010000540.1:732-2618 GCA_964549365.1 uncultured Alphaproteobacteria bacterium | reverse complement strand
CAGGTGTGCAGCGGGAACACCGGCACCTTGATCATGAACGAGAGCGCGAACGCCAGGAACAACCACCTCTGTGCCTCGGCCGGAATGTTCGGCCCCACCTTCATCAGCTTCACGAGGTCGGTGGTGAAGCCCCCCGCGTTGGTTGCCGCATACTGTCCCAGCCACACGATCGCCACCAGCATCAAAAGCGAACCGGCCATCGTGTACAGGAAGAACTTCATCGCCGCGTAGATCCTGTCCTTGCCGCCCCAGATGCCGACGAGGAAGTACATCGGAATCAGGACAACCTCCCAGAAAATGTAGAACACGAACGTATCCAGCGAAGCGAACACACCGATGAGCCCAAACTCCAGGAGCATCAGCATGATGTAGTAGAGCTTCTCGCGGTCGCGTACGGGCTCCCAGCTCGAAAGGATGGCGATCGGCAGCGTGAACGTGGTCAGCAGTATCATCAGAAGCGACATGCCGTCGATTCCGAAGCGGAAGCCGATGTCGAGTGAGCTGATCCACGGCACATTGGTCAGGAACTGAAACGCGGGGCTTGCCTTGTCGAATCCAAGCCACAGCGCCAGCGACACACCGAACGTGATGATCGAACCCGCCGCGGCCAGATACCGATGCGCCGACTTGTTCTCCGCGGGGATGAACATCTGCACCAGTGCGAAGACGAGCGGGATGAAAAGCGTTAGGAGAAGAACCATGGATCGATTGAGATCGATGTTGTCGATAATTGGCCGACGCAACGGCTGCTTGCCTGATGTGCCGGAGCAGCCTACGGATTGAACAGCTGCGTCAGATTCCAAACCTGCGGACTACGTTTACGCGCTCGCCGCGCCTCCGTATCCGCACCGTACGATGCCTTGACCATACCCGGAGTGGCCGGGTCGAACGCAAGCACCGATTGCTCGATGCTGCAGTACCCATCCCACGGAGGAACGCCCCACACGTACCCGTCCTCCTCGCGATGAAATCGCGCCAGCTCCTCATTGTCGCCGATCGGTGGAGGGCCCGGGGCCGCGCCTAACCGTATGCAGGCATTCCGCCGCAGATCCCATCCGTACAGCCCCAGTGAATCGGCTCGAACATTGCCCCCCACGAAGGCCGCATACCGAAGCCCATTGCGGTCGAGCACCACCGCGAAGGCATACCACCCGTCGGCGCCGAATCCGGTGCGCTCCATCGTGCCGTCGAGAGCGCTCACGTACGCAAGCGAACGAATCGGAAGCCAGCCCCCCATCTCGAACGCGCCTGCCACCACAAAGCGCTTCCCCACCGAATCGTAGCCGAGCTCGTACCAGGTGCCGGCATACTCCGCCTCGACGAGCATCGCACTGTCCGGCCCCAGAACCCTCATGCGGCTCACTCCGGGGTCGCCGTCCAACCGCGCATGCCGCGCAAACTCGATGGTCAACCTAGGCTCGGTGCCGCCCCCCGTCATCGCACGATTCGCCTGCCGCACCGAATCGCCGGCATCTATCGGCTGCGCCGTCGCGGCGGTACATACCACAAGCAGGGTTCCGATAGGCGCAATGTGCCTGATCATCTCTCCTTCCTGTCAATTCCCCTCCAACGCACCGCTCGACCCCGGGCAACGACCACCGAGGGTCGCATATAGGACCGTTGGAGTCGCGAGCCTACTTGAACAGCATCCAGGCGAGGATGCCCACGATGCCCATTACGAACACCATCGCATAGTTCTGGTTTTGCGTAAGGTTGTTTACACCAAAGTATGCATCCAGACTGATGTGCTCCGCAAACACGCGTGCAAAACCGATTTTGGCATTCAGCAACTGATTGATACCCGTTTCGTTGACATTATCGGAGGTGTAATACATTTTATCCCGGTAGGAGTAGGTCATGTTCAGGTACAGGCCCGGCCGGGTGCG
>CAZJYH010000540.1:0-722 GCA_964549365.1 uncultured Alphaproteobacteria bacterium | reverse complement strand
CAGTCGGCGCAGTGCCGAACCGATCGACGCCGTCAGGCGCCCGGTTCCGTTGATCATCCCGTCGATCGTCCCCTGATCCACAACGCGCAGCAAGAATCCGCGCGACATCGCCTGCACCACCCGCACGACACCGATCTCGTACAGATCATCCACGTACCACTTGTTCCACAGCAGCTTATAGATCCCCTTCAACGACGTCGCCGCATTCTCGGCGATCTGCGGGCGCTGCACGTAGACACGGTAGGCAAGGAAGATGCCCGAAAGCCCGATGCCCAACGAAATCGCCATCAACGTCAGTTCCGTGCCGGGCGCGTGCGCCGGGTTGATCTGCGCCCCCTCGAACACCGGCTCCAGCCACGAATGCAGCAGGCTGGCATGTTCGCCGAGCACCGAGGGGAGCCCGAGGAATCCGCCGACGATCGACAGCAACGCCAGAATCCAGAGCGGAATCGTCATCGAAGCCGGCGACTCGTGCGGATGTACATGATGGTGGTCGAATCGCTCCTTTCCCCAGAACGTGAGGAATACCGAGCGGAACATATAGAACGCCGTGCACAACGCGGCCAGCGCGCCCACACCCCAGAGTATCCCGTTGCCGTTCATGAACGCGTTGAACATGATCTCATCCTTCGAGAAGAATCCTCTGAACGGGAATATTCCCGCGATAGCGATCGCGCCGATCAGATACGTCTTGTACGTCTGCGGCATGTGCGCGCGAAGCC
>CAZJYH010000539.1:0-3850 GCA_964549365.1 uncultured Alphaproteobacteria bacterium | reverse complement strand
ATCCCGGGCGGCTGGCCCGAATCCGGCGACGTCGACAACGGCGTCACCACGCTCACCTCGCCGCCGATGGACCTTGCGTCGAGCGTCGACCCGTATCTCCACTGCGCGCTCTGGTACTCGGCCGACGGATATCTCTCCGAGGGCGTCCCTCCCGACGACACGCTTCAAATTCTGATCTCCGTCGACGACGGCGCCGCGTGGTCCGTGCTGGAGCGCCTCTCGGCGTCATCGAAGTTCTGGGCAACACGCTCCTATCGTCTCAAGGATTTCGTCGAGCCCGGCACGCGATCACGTTTTCGCATCGTGGCGAGCGATCTCGGCTTGAAGTCGTGGGTGGAGGTTGGGCTGGATGATTTCGCGGTCGTCGACAGCGGTGTCGTGTCGTCGGATGTGCCGGGCGCGTTCGCAGCGAGCCTTGCGGCGCCGACGGTTGCGGTCGCTCCGAATCCCTGCTCGCTCTCGACGACCGTCGCCGTGAGCGTGCCCGTTTCGCAGCGGGGCGTGAGGCTGGAGTTGTTCGACCTCATCGGCCGACCCCTTCGTACGGTCTACGCCGGGGCGCTCGAATCGGGGACACATCGTTTCGCGATAGATGCCCGGGATCTTCCCTGCGGGCGTCACGCCTGGCGGTTTACCAAGGATAATGGGTCCGTGATTTCGGGGGCGGTGGTGGTGATGCGATAGCGGGAGCGCAGACGGGCGTGCTCCCTTGCTCCCTCCGGCGTTCGGCATGCAAACGGCTCCGGAACGGCGCGGGCCTGTCGGTGTGCGCAGTTCCGTTCTATGCCGTGCGTCGGTCCGGGATGGGCATCCCCCGGCGCTCCATCTCCGCGAGCACCGTCTTCGGGATCTCTCGGCAGCCGCATGTGCGCGCATGCGCCACGTGCCACCGTATGCGCTCGTCCATCGACGCGTTTTTCGGCATGGGATGTTTCGTGTGCCAGTCGGCGTTGATTCTCGACATTCTGCAACGACCTCCGGGCTGTTGTTCGCGCCCATGAATGAACCGGTTCGCATGCAAACGTACGGCGCCGCGACGGTTGCGCGAACATGGATGATGCGGCCCGGTGCGACCGGCTTGGAGGTCACCGGGGAGTTGCACGTGACCGGGTAGACAGGCAACGGCGGCCTCGCGAGCCATCTCGCGGGGCCGCTGCCGTTGTATCCGCGACGGGCGCCCCGGAGGATTGCGTCGCTTGCAACATCGGCCTGGACAACGATCCGGATCCGATCGTGAATCGAACGCACCTGCCGAACCCCGGCGGGGCGGATCCGGCGCCCGTCGATGCGATTCCGTACACGTCCGGGCCGTGGGCGGCGTCTCCACAAACCCGCGACTCGCTTCCCGCCACTCGCCGCCTTCCGTCGACTGTCCACCGTCCCACGAGAACTCACCGCAACGATGTGAAGGACGCAAAGGCACTTGATTCCCGCCACCCCACATGAGTACTGAACTGTCACCTATGTACTCGGACAAATCTGTTACCTATGTCTCCGGTCAGTACCCCCTACGTCTCCGGTCAGTACCCCCTATGTCTCCGGTCAGTACCCTCCCACAACCATAACCCATAACCCATCACCCATAACTTTGAACCTGTCCCATGCCCCATACCTTCCCCCGCTCTTGATACTTCCTTTACACCGCCGCCCAACACTTTGATCTCCGCTTGAGACGCCGCTCGCGAAGTTGCATCAGGTACGAAACTGACATCGACCGGAGCAGGCAGGACATGCTGGACATCCTCTTCATCCTTCTCGCCGCCGCGTTCTTCGCCGGAGCGATCGCGTATGTGATCGCCTGCGAGAAGCTGTAGCGCAAACACCTCGGAGATCCGAACATGACGCTCGAATATGTGCTCGGCGCGGTCGTGACCGTGGGGCTGCTCGCCTATCTGACGTACACTCTTCTCAAGCCCGAAAAGTTCTAGCCGGAGACGACAATGACGCTGAACGGAATCCTTCAGATCCTGCTCTTCTTCGGGCTGGTGCTGGCGCTGGTGAAGCCGCTGGGGATCTTCATGGCCCGCGTCTTCGCCGGCGAGCGGACCTTCCTGCATCCGGCCCTCGGCCCGATCGAGCGGTTCATCTATCGCATCAGCGGCGTGAACCCGAACGAGGAACAGCACTGGACGGCCTACACCGTGGGGATGCTGCTGTTCAGCGGCGTCGGCCTGCTGCTGCTGTACGGCATCCAACGGCTGCAGCACCTGCTGCCGCTCAACCCGCAGGGGCTGGGGCCGGTTGCGCCCGATCTGGCGTTCAACACGGCGGTGAGCTTCACCACCAACACGAACTGGCAGGCGTATGCCGGCGAGACCACGATGAGCTATCTGACGCAGATGTTCGGGCTGGCCTTCCACAACTTCGTGTCGGCGGCGACGGGGATCGTGCTCGCCGTCGCGTTGATCCGCGGCTTCGCGCGGAACTCGGCACGAACGATCGGCAACTTCTGGGTCGATCTCGTGCGCTGCACGCTCTACGTGCTGCTGCCGGCGTGCTTCATCTACGCGCTCGTGCTGGTGGCGCAGGGGGTGCCGCAGAACCTGAACGCGTATACGCAGGCGGTCACGGTCGAAGGGACGGCGCAGACGATCGCGCAGGGGCCGGTGGCCTCGCAGGAGGCGATCAAGATGCTCGGCACCAACGGCGGCGGCTTCTTCAACGCCAACTCCGCGCACCCGTACGAGAACCCGACGCCGCTGACCAACCTGATCCAGATGGTCTCGATCTTCGCGCTCGGCGGCGGCCTCACGTACACGATGGGGCGGATGGTCGGCGATCAGCGTCAGGGATGGGCGATCTTCTCGGCAATGTCCGTGCTCTTCTTCATGGGGATCGCGCTGGCGTACCCGTCGGAGACGAACGTGCATCCGGCCGTCGAGCGCGCCGGCGTGAACGTTGCCGCGGCCGATGCGCCGGGGCGCGAGCAGGCGGGGGGGAACATGGAAGGGAAGGAGGTGCGGTTCGGCATCGCCGGCTCCGCGCTCTTCGCAACGGTCACCACCGATGCCTCGTGCGGCGCGGTCAACAGCATGCACGACAGCTTCACGCCGCTCGGCGGGATGGTGACGATGCTGAACATCGAGCTGGGGGAGGTGATCTTCGGCGGCGTCGGCTCCGGCATGTACGGCTTCCTGCTCTTCGCGGTGCTCTGCGTGTTCATTGCCGGGCTGATGGTGGGGCGCACGCCGGAGTATCTCGGCAAGAAGATCGAGGCCAGGGAGATGAAGATGACGGTGCTGGCGCTGGTGCTGATCCTGCCGCTCAGCATCCTCGGCTTCACCGCGCTGGCGAGCGTGCACCCGGACGGTTTGAAGGGCCCGTTGAACGCCGGGGCGCACGGCTTCAGCGAGATGCTCTACGCCTACGTCTCCGGCACGGGGAACAACGGCAGCGCCTTCGCGGGGCTCTCGGTCAACTCGCCGTTCTACAACATCACCATCGCGCTGGCGATGCTCATCGGACGCTTCCTCTTCATCGTTCCGGCGATGGCCGTGGCGGGTTCGCTGGCGCGGAAGAAGATTCATCCACCGTCGTCCGGCACGTTTCCCACCACCGGCTGGCTCTGGGTGGGGCTGCTGGTTGCGGTGATACTGATCGTCGGCGGGCTCACGTTCTTTCCCGCGCTCGCGCTGGGGCCGATCGTGGAGCATCTGCAAATGGGGGCGGGGAAGCTGTTCTGAGCGTGCGCGGCCCGGCATGCGGCCGCATCGGTTACGGGCAGGTGATGAGCAACAGTCGTTCTGCGGGCACTCGATAACAGGACCGAATACATGGCGAGGCAGAAGAAATCATTGTTCGACAAGGCGATCGTGCGCGGCGCGGTGCGCGACTCGTTCGCCAAGCTGAA
>CAZJYH010000538.1:0-3854 GCA_964549365.1 uncultured Alphaproteobacteria bacterium | reverse complement strand
CCGATGGTTCGGTGCATGCCGCCCGGATTCGTTTCCACCATCGCCTGCGTTTACCGCCACGCCAGCAATTGCGCCGCCATCGAGCGCTCGCCCCACCGAACCACGCAGAGATACAGGCCCGCCGCGAGATGCTCCACGGGCACGTGGGCGGTGCCGTCGGCGGACAGACGCGAGGTCAGCGCGAGCGCCCGGCGCCCATCGGTGGAGTACAGTGCGATCTCGAGCGGCGCATCGGCGGCGCGTGCTGCGAGAACAAGCTGCAGCCCCCCCTCGCGCGATGAGCCGAAGACGCGGACACCCTCGGCCCGATCCGGTTGCGCGACCGAGGTGATGGGTGCAGCTCCCTCGTACGCGCCGATGGAACGCTGCGCGGCGAACGGCCTGCCGAGATAGTCGACGGTCGGATCGGTCGTCGGCGCTCCGGTGCCGATCGCGGGAGAACCGGGGCGTATCGACAGATCGCCCGGCGGCGCCGACAGCAACGGATCGCGGCCGATCATGCCGTTGATCTCCGTGCTCGGAAGGTTCGGACCGCTCCAGTTCGGATTCTCGACATCGTACCACAGGTTGTTCGCGAACACGAACGTCTCCGGCCGTGTGCTCGGGCCGATGTTCACCGTCGGATTCGCGGCAACGTTCCCGACCACGATGATATTGTTCATCAGAACATTGTCGCCGCACTGCAGAAACTCGGGGGCGGTCGTCTCCTGCAGAATCCGGATGGCCCAGCGCTTGGGAAGAAAGATGGTGTTGTTGATCACGGCCGAGCGCACCGTCCCGACGAAGGCGAGCGGCGCGTCTGATCCGACGAATACGTTGCTGTAGACCGCGATGTCCGACGATTCGTAGTCGGCGCCCTGCGGCCGAAAGAACTGCAGGCCGGTGGAGCCCCCGATGTTCAACGCACGCGCACCGCCGTCGATGAACGTGTTGCGTTCGATGCGGATGTAGCGCGTTCCCCCTTTCGCCTGGATGCAGTTGGAGCCCGCGCGCTCGAAGCGATTGCGGAGAAAAAGGCCGTAGTGGCACCCCACCATGTCCACCATGCTCCCGCCGGCTGCGCCGTCGTGGAAGAAACAATCACGCACCTGGAAGCTGTCGATGCCGGAGAGCTTGAGCAGATCGTTGTTCCCCGTTGCATCGATGCCGCGCCACTCGCACCGCTCGATGATGATGTGATGCGCCGGTGTGTCGAACGTGCCGGCATCGTCGATGTTGAGCCCATTGCCGGTCTGTCCCTGCAGCACGAAACCGGAGATGATCAGATAGGCGGGATCGGAAAGCTGCCAGGCGTTGGTGCCCCCCTGCAGGATCACCTCCTCCCCCGGCGCGGTGGTGATGACGATCGGCGCATCGTCCCGCCCCTGCAAGCCCGTCACCGCCTGACCTCCCGGGTATGTCCCCGCGTGAAACATGATGGTGTCGCCCGGAAGCGCGGCAGCGGCGGCCGCCTCCAGGTTGGTGTACGCCCCACCGGAACGCACGTCCAGCGTGCGCGCGTTCGCCGCTCGGTACGTGCCGCCGAGCAGAAGAGAAACCAGAGCCAGGGTCACGAGACGACGTTGCATGATGACCTCCTTGAGTGCGCACGCCTTGCGCGATGGAATGTGGGCGGGCGGCCGGAACGGCCGGGATAATCACGAACGTGGCAATGTCGCGAATCCTGTGCGTTTGTGGAATCGGAACGGGTGGGGCGAATGCATCCGACGCGAGAACACGCTATCGATGGGCACGGTCTGAAACGATGATGCCCGGCATTACCGGGCATCGACTTCAAGACGGCGGAGAAGTGGCTAGGCGATCTTCTCGCGTGCGTGGGTCCGCAGCCGTTCCAGGCGCATGGAGCGCGTGCGGAACGCGGGGACGACCGGTCCGAGGAAATAGACGCGCAGGATGTACCACCAGAAGCTCCGCTCATTCAGCCGTGGGTCGATCAGATGCTCCACCTTCCCATGCGACTCCGGCAGTAGACTCCAATGCACGCCCGCGCGCTGATGATGCACCGTGTGGAATCCGTTGTTGAAGAGCAGCTTGTTCAGCCAGCCGGTGAAGTTGCGCGAGTGGTTCCACTCGGACTCCTCCTCGGCGTGCACGTGCTGCACATAGTTGAAGATGAGCACACTGTACAGGCCGAACTGCTGGGGGATCACGATATACAGCAGCGCCTTCTTCCAGTCGATGAGCAAGGCCACGCCGATGAAGGCGAACAACGCAACGTACTGCATGAACGCGAGGAAGAACTCCCGTCGGTCATCGCGCCAGAGCGCGCGAAGATAGTCGCGGATCGGCTTCTGCTGGAAGTAGCTGCTGATGGTCGGATAGGTGACGAGCGTGATCAGGTTGTTCTTCTCGCTGAACCGATAGGTGATGGTGAAGTCACCCTCACGGTTGTTCCGCACATGATGGTTCTTGTTGTGCGTCGGGATCCACGCGAACGCCGGAAAGCCGTAGAACAGTGTCAACCAGTAGTCGGTGAGGACGTTCAGCGACTTGGTTCGCCAGATCGGCAGATGGTTGTGATTGTGCGCGATCACCGCCACGGCAACGGCCATGAACAGCGATAACGCATAGAGAAAGGGATTGAGGCCATCGAGCGACCATTGGACAACGAGAATGGAGGTCGTGACGACCATGTATGCAAGTGTGCGTCGGTCGGCTTTGTAGCGTAGCATCAGATGATCCGTAAAGCGAGAATTGGAGGGGAGGCACCAGCGTGCCGGCCCGGATCGGCCGGCATGACAAGCGAATTTAAACGTTTCGATGACCACGGGTGGGTCGAGGGCCGGCGGCTCACTCGGCACAACCGGCGTATGGATCGGGGCGCGCGATCACGCCTGGCGGCATCGGAATAAACCTTCCGTGGAACCGCGGACAGGCGAGGGGTAAGATACTCAACCTGCGTACTTCAGACTAGCGCGCGCGTCGGCATGCCGCAACTTTTCGGCGCGTCCGGTGGCCGCATCGTGGAGGCGGCGACAGGCAGGCGATCCGCAGAATACCGGCGGTAGTAACCGGCAGGCGCGGATGACGGAGATAGCACGAGCAGATCCGTTCAACGAGGCGCGCTCGGCTCCCGCCGGTATTGCGGTTCCCGCGTGGTCAATTCGGTTGCCCCGTCCGGCGCGGAGCCGCCTCCCGGCGCGCTTGTCGTTCGCGTGCGCTTCGTCCAGTTCCCGTCCTGAACATACCAGTAGATCAACGCCTCGGTCCATACGATCGTACCCTCGCCACCGAGCAACTCCGGCAATGACGTTCCTACCATGCATTGGCGCCGAATCGGATCGCCGCGGCGATTGAACGTCTGCGCCGTTGCCACCGCGCTGTCGCGCCGCATCCGCTGCAGCGTGAGTATGCGTCGGCCCGCGCCGTCGCAAAGCTCGAGGAGCAGCGTGTCGGTGCCGACCAGCCCGTAGCGGACCGGACACGTATCGGTGCCGCCGACGAGGCCCATTCCCCGGGGCCTATCGTCCAGCGGTGCCGGGATCGGCGTCCGCAGGTCGTGCCGATCGACACATGCGGACATGATGGTTGAGGCCGTCGAGCCGGGGATCACGAGGAGAAGGGAGAGGGTGGCCGCGCGCGCCATGGCACGAAGCCCGGCCGACGCGAGATTGGGTTCCATGAGCATTGGGTATCCCGTGAGACATCGCCGAAGACGCGTCAACTCTACGCCTCCGGGCCACGCCTCGCAATGCCGTTCCGCGGAACCATCGACAGCAACCGCACGTGCGCATCGTGCCCGGTGCGCGTCGCTCGTATGCCGGCACCGCGCGCACGGCGGCGGACCGGCCGGGCACGTTCGGTATCTTGGGCAGCGCTGTTCTCCGGTGGCCACAGATCATTCATTCGGTGTC
>CAZJYH010000537.1:0-3862 GCA_964549365.1 uncultured Alphaproteobacteria bacterium | reverse complement strand
TGGATGCCTTCAGAGCGGCGAAGGGGCGTGTCGCCAGGCCGTTGATGGTGGCGGTCGATTGATCATGCTGCGTGATCCCGGAGCATTGTCGGGCGGCGGATCGGCGCGCGCGGGGCTTCTCCCAACTCGAGGCTTCATGAGAGCATTGCCTCGCCGCCCTTTCGAGGTCTCTCGACCATCCATAAATTCGCGCCTCGTGCATCGCGCACGGGCTCATGCCCGATAATTCGAGCCCGTCCATTCGCCCGCCTCGATTGTGTTGGATTATTATGATGATTCCATCCCACACGCTTCGTTTCATCAAGACCCTCGTGATCATCGTCGCGGCCTATCTCGGGCTGGCGCTTGCCGTGTATCTGGTGGAGGCCGGTGAGCCCGACGCGTTGATCAAGACGTATCCTCACGCGCTCTGGTACACGCTGGTGACGTTCAGCACCGTCGGCTACGGCGACATGTACCCGGTGACGACGCTGGGGAAATTCGTGGGGGGAGTGATCATCATCTGCGCGGTCGGCTTCATCAGCTATGCCGTCGGAAAGCTGGGCGATCAATTACTCGAGAACAACAGAAGGAAGTTTCTGGGGATGAACGGCACCAAATTCAACGGACACTACATTGTGGTCGGCTGGAGCGAGCTTGCGAAGATCGTCGTCGAGGAGATCATCGCGGCCGGATTCAACGTTGCGCTGCTCACCGATTCGGAGGACTCGATCACCGACATCCGATCCGTGCTTTCGGACGATCGGCTCTTCGTGGTCTACGGACAGTTCGAGAGCGACGTTGCCTACGATCGGCTCAACCTGCCGGAGGCCGCCGGCGTGATACTGCTCTGCGAGGACGACACGCGCACGCTCGTCGTTGTGCTGCAGCTGCGCGAGCTTCGGCCGGATGTGAAGATCACGGCCTACATCCAGAACTCGCGCCTGCGTCGCACGGTGGAGAATGCCGGCGTCAGCTACGTGGTCTCGCCGAACGAGGTGATCGGCCGGATGATCGCCTCGGCGACGTTCGAGCCGGACGTGAGCACGTTTCTGGAGGACATTCTCTCGACCACGACGTCGACCGACGACCTCGACATTCAGGAATATCGTCTGCGCGAGCATCACGAGCTGGTCGGCGTGGCGTTCGGCGCCGCGTATGATCTGTTGCATCGCAAGACCGGGGCACGGTTGCTCACCTACAGCCGGCACCGCGAACGCGGCTGGACGATCGAACGGGGGCTTGCAGTGGATGACGTGCTTGCCGCCGACGACTACCTGATTCTGCTGGCGAATGCGGACGGCGCCCGCGCGCTCACGCACTTCCTCGGGGTGGAGCAGGGGCGGCGCGCCTGACGCGGCGGGAGCCTCACTCCGCTCGCGCGAGGCCCGATGATCCGTTCGGCAAATCGCCGTAAATTCCCGACGCTTCGCGCGGTCCGGCGCGCGGCCCGGACTCTTCCACGATACGCTCCGCACGAGGCCTCCCATGTATCGCACCCTTTCCACGTTGCCGTTCATCCTTGCCGTGACGATCGCGACCGTGTCGGCCCAGACGCGCGCGACGACGCTTGCCGTCACGATCGATCCGGCGCGCGATGCCGCCGCGATCAGCCCCTACATCTACGGATCGAATGGTCAGTCCGACGATCGCGACGAGAACATCACCGCGCGCCGGCAGGGGGGGAACCGCATGACGGGCTACAACTGGGAGAACAACGCCTCGAACGCCGGCAGCGACTACCTGCACCAGAGCGACGACTATCTCACCTACCAACTCCCTGCCGGAATCCGCAACCAGGTCGGCGCCACGCTGACGGCGTTTCACGATGTCTCGATCGAGACCGGCTGTTACTCCCTTCTCACGCTCCCGGCGGCCGGCTACGTTGCCCGCGACAAGAAGGGGCCGGTCTCCGAGAACGAGGCGGCGCCCTCGCCGCGGTGGGTGCCGGTGAAGCCTTCCAAAGGAACGCCGTTCGTGCTCGTCCCGGACACGACCGACGGCGCCGTCTACGCCGACGAGGAGGTGAACTTCCTCGTGAACCGCTACGGAGCGGCCGGGACGGCGCGCGGCGTGCGCGGCTACGCCGTCGACAACGAGCCGGCGCTCTGGCCCTCGACGCATCCGCGCATTCACAAGGCGCAGCCGACGATCGACGAGATGGTGCAGAAGACGACGGCGCTTGCCCGCGCGGTGAAGAGCGTCGATCCCGACGCGGAGATCTTCGGCGCCGTTGCCTACGGCTTCGCCGAGTATCAGAATTTTCAGGACGCCCCGGACTGGAACGCCAACAAGTCGTACGGCACCTACCTCGACGCGTTGCTGGCCCGCATGAAGACGGCATCGGAGGCCGACGGGCGCAGGCTCATCGACGTGCTCGATCTGCACTGGTACCCCGAGGCGCAGGGGGAGTCCGCAAACGGCTGGACGCGCATCACGCTCTCGGACAACAGCGAGCCCGGCGTTGCCGCCGCGCGCATGCAGGCGCCGCGCACGCTCTGGGATTCCACGTATCGCGAGCACAGTTGGATCGGCGACTACTTCAGTCCGGTGGCGCTGCTGCCGAAGCTTCGCTCGACGATCGCGGCCCGTTATCCCGGAACGAAGCTGGCGTTCACGGAGATCAACTACGGTGGCGATGACGATATCTCCGGCGGCATCGCCATGGCCGACGTGCTGGGGTTGTTCGGGCGATACGGCGTCTATATGTCGAACTACTGGGGCGAGTTGAAAGGGTATGTCTCGGCAGCGTACAGGATCTATCGCAACTACGACGGCGCGCGCTCCACGTTCGGCGCGCGCGGCGCATACGCCCGCACCGACGATGCCGCTCGCGGCTCGGCGTATGCCTCGGTGGACGGGGCGGGCCGGCTGCACGTGATCGCGATCAACAAGGACGCCGGCGGACCGGTCGACGCGGAGATCACCATCGACGGCGGCACGGCGTTCACGCGTGGAGCGGTCTACGGCTTCACCGCCTCGGACCCGACGATCCGCCGCCTCGACACCATCGGCGAGATCGCGGCCAACCGCCTGACGTATACGCTGCCGCGCCTGTCGGTGGTGCACCTGATCCTCGAGCCGCACCGGGCGAGCGGGGTGGAGCGTCCCGCGATTGCGATCAACGCGACGCTCGATAGGGCCCGGCCCAATCCGGCGCACGACCGAGCGACGATCACGTATCGTCTCGTGGCTCCCGCAGAGGTGTCGCTCGCGCTCTTCGACGTGAACGGGCGCAAGGTTCTCGTGCTCGACGCCGGAGCGCGCGAGCAGGGGAGTCACACGGTCGATGTTCCGGTGGCGTCGCTTCCGTCCGGCGTATACCAATGCCGTCTCGTCGCCGGCGATACCGTCAACGTCCAGCGCGTGGTGATATCCCGCTGAGCGCCTGCACCCGAGATATCTCGAGTCGGTAGCCCGAGGCCTCGGCGCCCGGCCTTCGACGATCATCCCAAGGCTCATCTCACACAAACAGCGGAGACACCCGTGTCCGATACCAATTCCCAGCTTCCGGGCGATGCCGCGGAGGCCGTCGCGATCGGCAATCTCAAAGCGATCAGCGAACAGCCGGCGATGCTTTCGAACCTTGCATATGCGAACACCGTGATGAACACCAATCTCTCACAGCAGAACGCCGTTGCCAATCAACAGGCGATGAACGAGCTGGGGATTGCGGTGACCGGCAAGGCGGTGAACATCGTGTCGAATCTCGGTCCGTTCAAGGCGAACAGTGCCGCCGATGTCCTCTCCAACAACGAGCTTGCGCAGACGATCGCGGACCTGAAGGCCAGGCTCAGCGGGTTCGGCAGCGCCGCCGACACCACGACGACGGAGGGCGCCGATGGCAAGTGACGCAACGGCAAACAACTGCGGCGACGCAACG
>CAZJYH010000536.1:0-3865 GCA_964549365.1 uncultured Alphaproteobacteria bacterium | reverse complement strand
CTACGGAGCGTCGGTCAACGGCAACCCGATCACCGGCACCTCGTTCGCCTGCCCGATCACCGCCGGCATCGCCGCCCTGGTCTTCGCGAAACATCCGGACTGGACCCCCGATCAGGTGGCGATGCAACTGCACGTCACCGGCGACCGTGTGAAGGTGCCGCAAGCGACGCTGACCCCGTACTTCCACCGTCGAGCCAACGCGCAGCGCGCGGTATCCCTGAACGCCACCTTGAACGCGGGCGACCCGACCGGGATGCCGGGGATAGGAATCGTCGGGTATACAATCAACGGCCGCACGACCGATACGATCCGCAGCACGACACAGACGGTGAGCGTGCAACTGACGCTGGAAAATTATCTCTCGCCTGCCTCCGACGTGAGGATCGAGGCGGTTCCGGGGCAGTCGCTGACCACCGCCGCGCCGCTTACGATTCCGTCGATCGGCACGCTGAAGACGTCCACGCATGAACTGCAGGTGGGCATCAACCCGAACGGCGGCACCATCTACTCCGAGGGCGTGCTGCAACTGGTGCTGCGGGTAACATCCGGCAGTTACGACGATTACCTGGCCGTGCAGATTCCGGTGCGCCTTCCGGGCTGGCATCTGCAGGTGGATCCTGTTGCCACCAACGGCATCCCGGTCTTCACCGGCAGCGGCATGCAGGCGGTGTCGCCGAAGGCGGCCTGGACCACCGCGAACTACGCACTCAGCCAGACGACCCAACGCGCCTACTATGCGCGCACGCTCGACGGCGATCGCTGGTCGCAGTTCTCGCAGGTCCCCCCGGGAAACGAGGCGCTCTACTGCATCACGGCCCTCGACGAGCGCCGCGCGTGGGCCGGAAGCGGGCCCTCCTCCGGGCAGGCGGCGATCTTCAAGACCACGAACGGCGGCTCGGCATGGCAGCGCGTCAGCGTGGCGGCGATCACGCCGTTCGTCGACGCCGTTCACTTCTTCGACGATCAGAACGGCATCTTCCTCGGCGATCCGCTCGGCGGCAACTGGGGCATCGGCGTCACCACCGACGCGGGCGCAACCTGGAACGCACTGACGCAGAAGCTGCGCGCAGGAACGTCGGCCGAGGCGGGCTGGAACAACTCGTTCGCCGCTTATGGCGACAATCTCTGGTTCGGCACCAACAACGGCGGCATCTATCGCTCAACCGACCGCGGCCGCACATGGGCGTTCGCGACAACCCCGAGCGTCAACGCGTTCTCGATCTCGTTCGGCACCGCGAACGACGGCATCGCGTCGTTCGCGCCGCAATCCACCGGCGTCGGGAGCTACATGCTCACGGCCACACGCGACGGCGGCAAGGCATGGACTCAGATGCCCCTTCCGTTCGCGGGGGCACAACCCAGCGGCGTCTGCTTTGTGCCGGGCACCACACGGGCGTTCGTGGCCACGCAGAACGGCATGTTCGAGACGTCCGACTTCGGCGCCACCTGGACGCTGATGCCGGTGCCGCCGGTCACATTCCAGACGGTGACGATCTCCACGTCGATCGACAACGATGGGCACATCGGCGCGTACAGCACCAACGTCTACGCGCAGTTGAGCACGTACAAGGACACGGCCGAGATCGAATCGGCGGTGCCCACCGCGGCCGATGGAGCCGCGGAGGCCGTGCTGATGGCGAACATTCCCAATCCGGGGAACGGTTCCACCACGATCCCGTTCGTGCTCAACGGGCCGGCACGGATTCGGCTGGTGCTGCACGATGTGCTCGGCATGGAACTGCGCACGATCGCCGAGGGCCTGTTCACCGGCGGACGGCACGACGTGTCCGTGGATCTCGCCGGGCTTCCGAGCGGTGCCTACTACTACACGCTGATCGTCGGCGGCACGCACACGACGCGCAGGATGATTGTGGCCCGATGATCGAAGCGGATGAGGATATCGTGGTATTCGGAGATTCGATGGGCTGCCGGCCGTGAGCAAGATGCCGCGCGCGGTGATCGTGCTGGGCCTCGTATCGCTGTTGATGGACGTTGCGAGCGAGATGCTCTATCCCGTCGGCCCCATCTACCTGACGACCATTCTCGGCGCGTCGATGGCGTGGGTGGGGCTGATCGAGGGAGTGGCCGAGGCGATCGCGGGGCTCTCGAAGGGATACTTCGGCGCGCTCTCCGACGCCCGCGGAAAACGCCGCCCGTTCATCACGCTCGGCTACGCGCTCTCCGCGTTGAGCAAGCCGCTTCCCGCCCTGGCGGCTTCCACGTTCGGAGTGCTGACATCACGCGTCGTCGATCGGATCGGCAAGGGAGTGCGCACCGCACCGCGCGACGCACTGCTCGCATCGTATACCACGGCCGAAAATCGCGGCGCGGCATTCGGCCTGCATCGTGCCATGGATACCATCGGCGCGTCGATCGGTCCGGTGATCGCGTTGCTGTATCTGAGTTGGCGCCCGGGTGACTACCACACGCTTTTTCTGATCGCCTTCGTTCCGGCAATCCTTGCGACCGCTTCAACGCTCCTCGTACGCGAACGCACGTTCGTGCCGAGCGAAGCCCGCCCCGGCATCCGCGCTTCGCTTCGGTTCTGGCGCGAGGCGCCCCGCCCTTACCGTATGGTGCTCGGCTGGCTTACGCTGTTCGCCCTTGCGAACTCGAGCGACGTCTTTCTCATCCTCCGCGCCCGCTCGGCGGGCTTCAGCGACACCGAGGCGATCGCCGCCTACGTCGGGTACAACCTGATCTTTGCGCTGGCCGCCTTTCCGGCCGGACGGCTGTCGGACAAGGTTGGGCGCAAACGGCTGATGACGGTCGGGCTGGTACTGTATGCCGCCGCATACGCGTGCTTCGCCGTCGGCAGCTCGCGCGTTCTGCTGTGGGGCGGATTCGCCCTGTACGGCATCTATGCCGCCATGACCGAAGGCGTCGCGAAGGCGTGGATCAGCGACCTGGTGCCGAACGAGCGGCGCGGGCTGGCGATCGGATTGCAGACCACACTGGCAAGCATGGGAGCGCTTGTGGCGAGCACCTGGACCGGTCTGGCATGGAGCGGCACGGGGCCAACCCTGCCGCTGCTGCTTTCAGCCGCAACGGCCGTGGTTGCATCGATCGGCTTCGCCACCGCGCGCAACCGCTTCGGCGGCAGGACGCCGTAGCGATTCCAACGGCGCCCGCCGTTCACCATCATACACAACAGTTCCCGTGCGAGATCAGGCGTGCATTCCTATTTTGGCCGGCCGACGCGCTCAGGCGGCGTCGATCCCTCTTCGGCCAGGCATCCTCCCGCGGATGCCCTTTTCGTTGTGAACCTCACGTCATCATTTCAACACGCAGCCATGGCATTCACACTTCCGCAGCCATCCTGGGGCGAACCGATCACCA
This sequence comes from uncultured Alphaproteobacteria bacterium, assembly GCA_964549365.1. GTDB lineage: Bacteria > Bacteroidota > Ignavibacteria > OLB7 > OLB7 > JAFDZV01. The sequence continues at coordinate 526 of CAZJYH010000536.1, read as the reverse complement.
TGCAGAACGGCGCGATGAACGTGCCGAACAATCCGATCATCCCGTTCATCGAGGGAGACGGCACCGGTCCCGACATCTGGAATTCCTCGGTGCGCGTGCTGGATGCGGCCGTGGAAAAGGCGTACGGCGGAAGCCGGAAGATCGCATGGTATGAGGTGTACGCCGGCGAGAAGGCGAACGAGGTGTACGGCGAGGCCATCTGGCTGCCGCAGGATACGCTCGACGCGATGGCGCGATACCTGGTGGGCATCAAGGGACCGCTGACCACGCCGGTCGGCGGCGGCATCCGCAGCCTCAACGTGGCGCTGCGCCAGATCCTCGATCTGTACGTCTGCCTGCGCCCGGTCCGCTGGTTCAACGGCGTTCCCTCGCCGGTGCGCCATCCGGAGAAGGTGGACATGGTGATATTCCGCGAGAACACCGAGGACATCTACGCCGGCATCGAATGGGCGGCGGGATCGCCGGAGGCCGCGAAGGTGCTCGCGTTCCTGGAGGCCGAGTTCCCCAAGATGTTCGAGAAGATCCG
>CAZJYH010000535.1:0-3876 GCA_964549365.1 uncultured Alphaproteobacteria bacterium | reverse complement strand
GATCGCAACGCCGAACATGAAATACACGAAGTAGAGCGCAACAACGGCAAGCTTGTTCTTGCGGAACTGATGCTTGACGAGGCTCCAGTAGCTCTGGCCCGGCCGGTCCGCCTGATTTTCGGCGGCGGCCGCCCCGCCTGCTCCCGGCTCCGCGTTGGCTGCGCCGATTCGTTCTTCTGCCATAGGATTGTGCTCTATCGGGTATGAATGTTCGGATTCGTCGTCGTCGCATCGATCCAGTGCGCAACGGCGCATCGTGGGATCCGCCGCGCCTCCCCCGCCGCGGCCGGTCGCCGGTGCGGGGCCATGCGGGTGCTACCCGGAACTCTTCGAGAAGGCGATCCGTGGATCGACCACCGAGTAGAGGATATCGGCCAGCAACACGCTCAGCATCGTCAGGACCGCGGCGATGGTAAGCTCGCCCATGATGATCGTGTAGTCGCGCTCGAGCAGCGCCTGAAACGCAAGCTGCCCCATCCCCGGGATGGAGAAGATCTGCTCAACGACGATTGAGCCGCCGATCAGGCCGGGGAGGATGCTGGTGAGGAGCGTGATGATCGGGATCAATGAATTACGCAGCGCGTGGCGCATCACCACGGTCTTCTCGGCAAGCCCCTTGGCACGCGCGGTGCGGATGTAATCCTGACGGATCACCTCGAGCATGGCGCCGCGCATCTGGCGCGAGATATAGGCAAAACTCGAATAGGTGTAGATCGCCATCGGGAGCAGCAGATGCCACGCGAGGTCCAGCGTGCGCTCCATGAACGGCGAATCCGAAGTTATCTCGATCGAGTGCAGGTTGCCGGTGGGAAAGAGCTTGATGTACTCCGGCGATGCCAGGAAGATGATCGCCAGCGTGCCGATCCAGAATGACGGGAGTGAGTAGAGCATGAACAGCAGCGTGGACGACACTCTGTCGATGATCGTTCCGGAATGCGTGGCGGAGAAGATGCCGATCGGAATCGCTATCAAATAGGCCAGCACAATGGAGATGACGCTCATCAGCACGGTGATCGGCACACGTTCGGCGATCTTCTCCATAACGGGCTTGTCGTCCTTGAGCGACTTGCCGAAGTCGAGCGTCAGCAACCCCTTGAACCAGAGCAGGTACTGCACCGGCAACGGCTTGTCGAGATTCCAGGCCTCGCGGATCTTCCGCAGGTTCTCCTGGCTCGCCGTCTTGTTGGCCTGCATGTTCTCCCCGACGATGCCGGCCTTCAACTCCGCGGGATCACCCGGCGCCAGGCGGCTTATCAGAAATGTGACGATGGTGATCGCGACAAGGGTGGGGATGAACAGCAGGATGCGCCGAATGATGTATGTGACCATGGTCGAGAAGATGCAATGGATCGGTTGACGCAGGGGATGCGCGCAGGTCCGTCATTGATGCGATGCGGCAGCCCGCCCCTTCGTGCCTCGCAGGCGTGCGAACAATCGTATCGCATCGAGATATACAGCCGTCCGCGGCTCTGAGCATGATCGGTCGGCCGGATGCCGCGCGCGTTGGCTGATCAGCGCGCCAAGATACAGCGCAATCGCCCTCGGTGCCAAGCCTGCCGGCGCAAATTCGGAGGAACTTCGTACGGGAACGCCGAAGCCGGGCATGATGGGTGGAGTGCGGGATCGATGGCAAAACGCAGCGGGCCCCGCTTGCACGGAGCCCGCTGCAACATCGCGGCCGAATCAGTTGCTGCTGGTTGCAACCGCCTTCGGCGACTTGTACTTCTGCGCAGACGTCGGAACCCACCACGCACCCAGGTCGAAGCACGGGCGCGGTGCGAAGAACTCGACAGTCTGGAACCGGTTGTGATAGGCACCGGTCTGCTTCGGCGAGATCAGGAACGTGTAGGGCTGGTCCTCGTTGATGATCTGCTGAATCTTCTTCTGCATCTCGGTGCGCTTGGCGACATCGAACTCGCCGCGGATGCTTTCGATCAGCTTGTCGACCTCGGGGTTCTTGTAGTAGACATGGTTCGAGCCGCCCTGCGCGGTCGACGCCGAATGCCAGATCTGGTACATGTCGCCCTCGGTCGGATTCATCGCCCAACCGCTCACCGCGGCGTCGTACTGGCCGTCGCGCGTGCGCTGCAGATACGTCGCCCACTCGAGGCTCACCGTCTCGGCCTTGATGCCGATACGCTTCAGCCCGTCGATGAAGATCAGGGCCACCTGCTCACGCGCCTTGTTGCCGCTGTTGAGCATGATCTTGAAGGTGAAGTCCGTCTTCTTGCCGTTGATCACCTTGTCGAGCGTGCCGTCGCCGTCGGAGTCCGCCCAGCCGGCCTGCGCAAGCAGTTCCTTGGCCTTGGCGACGTCGTACTTGATCGTCGGGATGGTGGTGTCGTACTCCGGGCGCTTGTAGAACACCGGCGACTGCACCGTGCGCGCCAGACCAAAGTAGATGTTCTTGATCACCTGGTCGCGGTCGATCATGTGCGACAGGGCTCGCCGCACCAGCTTGTCCTGGAAGATCGGATTCCGCTCGTTGTAGCCGATGTAGGTATAGGCGGGATAATCCACCTCGGCCGGCATCAGGTTGAAATCGGCCAGCTTCGGCTTCGTGGAATTGTAGGCCACCTTCTCCATCGTCGCATAGAAATCGATCTCGCCGGCCTTCAACGCCGTAAGCGCCGCGTTCGGATCGTTGATCGTGCGGTAGACGATCTTGTCGACGTACGCCTTGCCGAACTGGCTGCTCTTGTTCCAGTAGTTGGGATTGCGCACCAGCGAGACGCGCTCGTTGCGGATGGACTCGTCGAACATGTAGCGCCCGGAGCAGACGAGGTACTTCTTGTCGAAGCCCTTCTTCACGTCCTTGATGATCTCGGCGATCTTGCCGATGTTCGGGTTCTTGGTATCACCCTTGTTCAGTTCGTCGAACGTGACGGCATCGCTCAGATTCTCCGGATCCCAGATGTGCTTCGGGAAGGCATAGAGCTCGCCGATGATCTGCTGGCCCAGGAAGTAGGGCTCGTTCATCGTGGCGCGCAGACGGTACGGATCACCATCGATCAACTCCAGCTTCTCGAGCCGGGTGTAGAAGCTGCGCTGCGGCGCGGCGTTCTCGATGTTCGGGTTCTTGATGCATTTCAGGAAGAAGATGAAGTCATTCCCGGTGACCGGCTGGCCGTCGGAGAACTTGGCGTCCTTGCGGAGGCGGAACTCGTAGATCTTGTGGTCGGCGCTGATCGTCGGGAGCGAATCCGCAATCCAGGGAATCGACGCAAGGGTGTGGGGGTCGATGTTCAACAACTGCTCGTACATGAGGCCGTGGATCTCCTGCGACGTGGCGTCGGTCGCGGTCACCAGGTTCAGGGTTTCGGGGTCGGAGAGATCGTGCACGATCACCCAATCCCCTTCAACCGGTGAGCCTGCCGCGCCGGCCGGTCCGCCCTTGCCTTTGCTGTTCTTGTCGCCGCAAGCGGTGAACCCGGCGGTCAGCAGAACGGCCAGAGCGAATGCCCAGATCCGGCCGGCCCCCAATTGGTACGATGCCTTGCTGTTCATAACGGATTTCGTGTTGGTTGAGGAATGTATCCTGTACGACTAACGTCCCCTCTCCCACCCTTCGGAGCGTCGGGACGAGCCAACATACAGAGCTGTGTGGTTCCCCTTCGGCACCAGACGCCGCGCTTCGGCATGCATCGGTGGCGAAATGGAACGGCGCGAAGATACGAGCACGGAGGTGGAATGCCACCGCCTCAGGGAATCGGAACCTCCTGCCCAAGGGCAAGACGCGGCAGGCCGGGGCCGGGCGAGGCGATGGCCTCGGCGCGATCGACGTGAACGCTCTCCGGAAGGATGCGCGGAGGGGCGACGCCGGCATCGGCCGGTTCGGGGATGCGCGTCTCGGAGACACTCGGCGCCGGCAGCTGC
>CAZJYH010000534.1:0-3893 GCA_964549365.1 uncultured Alphaproteobacteria bacterium | reverse complement strand
GAAGGCCGCCGTCGAACATCCCGACCTCATCGTCCTCGATCTCGGGCTTCCCGATCTCGACGGCCTGGACGTGCTGCGCCGCGTGCGCGAGTGGTCCGCGGTGCCGGTCATCATCCTCTCGGTGCGCGGACGCGAGGAGGACAAGGTGCGCGCGCTGGACGACGGCGCCGACGACTACGTGACCAAGCCGTTCAACACCGGCGAGCTGCTTGCCCGCGTGCGCGCGGCGTTGCGCCATCAATTGCGTTCGCTCGTCGATGACCCTGTCTACCGCGCCGACGGCCTCGTGGTGGATCTGGCGCGGCGCAGCGTGCAGCTGGACGGCACGGATGTAAAGCTCGCGCCGAAGGAGTACGAATTGTTGCGCCAGCTGCTGATCCACGCCGGGAAGGTGCTCACCCATCAACACCTGCTCCGCGAGGTGTGGGGACCGCATTATTCGCGGGAGACGCATTACCTGCGGGTGCACATCGGTACGCTGCGGAAGAAGATCGAACGCGATCCCGCCCGCCCGCGCCATATCATCACCGAGCCGGCCGTCGGGTACCGCCTGACGGAAGGGGACGTGGGAAGTCAGAAGGCGGGAGGCTGAAGTCGGAAGGAAGAAGTTCCAAGTTCAACATGCCACGTGCAGAGTGACGAGATGTGTAGTAGTACACCGGCACGGTATGCACTCAAACTGCACCCATCACTCATAACCTCCCGGCTCGCCACCCGCAACTCGCGACTCGCCACCCGTGAGCGTCCACCGTTCAACATGATTGCACCACAAAGACGCGAAGGACACAAAGCGGCTCTCCATCTCGCCACGACGATCCGAATGTGTAGATTGCGCGTCGCGCACCCCCATGTCCCTCATGGTCGTGTGCCGTGCTCCTGCTTCTCCCATGGCATGAGACATGGTGCATTCATCTGTCGAATTCCATATCCGAGGAGTAGTAATGCGCAAAAAGGTGATAGCGGGCAACTGGAAGATGAACACGGAACGATCTTCCGCAGCCGCGCTTGCTGAGGCCGTCGTCGACGGGGTATCCGGCATGAGCGCCGACGATGCCCTCGCGATTGTTTTATGCCCGCCGTTCGTGCTCGTGCCGATCGTTGCCGAGGCGATCGCCGGGAGCACGGTGTGCCTGGGCGCACAGAATGTCTACGAGCAGCCCAGCGGCGCGTACACCGGCGAGGTGTCGGCCGCAATGCTCAAGTCGGTCGGATGCACGCACGTGATCGTGGGGCATTCCGAGCGGCGGCTGATGTTCGCCGAGTCCGACTTCCACATCTGCCGAAAGGCGAATATCGCCGTGAGCACCGGACTTTCGCCCATCATCTGTGTGGGGGAGACGATCGCCGAGCGCGAGGCGGACCGGACCAACGAGGTGCTACGCCGTCAGGTGCGCGCCGCGCTCGACGGGATTTTCGAGTTCAATGTGCGCCAGTGCGTGATCGCCTACGAACCGATCTGGGCGATCGGCACCGGGAAGACGGCAACGCCGGAGCAGGCGCAGGATGCCCATCGATTCATCCGCGAGCTGATCTCGGAACTCTACACGCCGGCCGTCGCCGCCGATGTCACGATCGTCTACGGCGGCAGCGTCAACGAAGGGAACGCGGCCGGACTCTTCGCGCTCCCGGACGTCGACGGTGGACTCGTCGGCGGTGCGTCGCTGAACCCGGCGTCCTTTCTCTCGATCATCGGCGCGCTCGGCTGAGACGCACCACAGAGACCTTCCATCGTGATCTCCGGCGCTGCTCTTGAAGCTTCGTCCGGAGATCGCCGTTTCCAACCATTCACGTACCGGGCGCCCACGGCGACCCCACACTTGCAACCGTATGCCGACAATCGTTCTGAACGGAGAGCAGCTGACGATCGCCGAGGTGGCGGCCATCGCGAACGACATCACCGTCCGCGTGACGCTGGCGCCCGAAGCGCTGGAGCGCATGCGCGCCTCGCGAGCGATCGTCGAGGAGTGGGTGGAGCGGGATGCCGTGGTGTACGGCATCACCACCGGATTCGGTGAGTTCGCGAACGTGACGATCGGCCATGCGGACCTGGCGCGCCTGCAGGAGAACCTGATCCGCAGCCATGCCGTCGGGGCCGGCGAACCGATGGAGCCGGCGATCGTGCGGGCGATGATGGCCCTGCGCGTCAACGCGCTGGCCAAGGGCTTCAGCGGCATCCGCGCCGAGACGGCCGAGACGCTCCTCGCGATGCTGAACAGGAACGTGATCCCCGTGGTCCCGATGCAGGGCTCGGTGGGCTCCTCCGGCGACCTGGTACAGCTGTCGCACCTCGCGCTGGCGGCGATGGGGGAGGGGCGCGTCTGGCGCGATGCGGCCGTGGTGTCGGCCGCCGAGGAGCTTTCCCGGCACGGCATCGAGCCGGTGCGGCTGCAGGCGAAGGAGGGGTTGGCGCTGATCAACGGCACGCAGATGATGGCGGCCTACGGCTCGATCGCCGTCGACGCCGCGCTGCGTCTGGCGCGCACGGCGGACGTGATAGCGGCGCTGTCGGTGGAGGCGCTGAAGGGGACCGACCGCGCGTACGATGAGCGGCTGCACGCGGTGCGCCCGCATCGTGGGCAGGGGATCGTTGCGGCGAACATGCGGCGGCTGATGGCCGGTTCGGCGATCCGGGAGTCGCATCGCTTCGGCGATGATCGCGTGCAGGATGCATATTCGCTCCGCTGCATCCCGCAGATTCACGGCGCCAGCCGCGACGCGATCGACTACGTGGCCGGCGTGCTCGCCGTGGAGATCAATTCGGCCACCGATAACCCGCTCATCTTCACCGAGGGACGCGAGCCGATCGAGGGGGGGAACTTCCACGGCCAGCCGCTGGCGCTTGCGCTGGACTTTCTGGCGATCGCCGCGGCCGAGCTGGCCAACGTGTCGGAGCGGCGCACCGAGCGGATGGTCAACGGCGCGCTCTCACGGCTCCCCCGGTTCCTCACCGCCAACGGTGGGCTCAACAGCGGGTATATGATCGCGCAGTACACAGCGGCCTCCATCGTCAGCGAGAACAAGGTGCTGGCCCACCCGGCGTCGGTGGACTCGATCCCGACCTCGGCGAATCAGGAGGATCACAACTCCATGGGCTCGATCGCCGCGCAGAAGGCGCTGAAGGTGGTGCGCAATCTGGCGAGCGTGCTCGGCGTGGAATACCTTTGCGCCGCGCAGGGGGTGGATTTCCACGCGCCGCTGGAGCCCGCCGCCGGCACCGGCGCCGCGCACCGGCTGCTGCGCGAGCATGTGCCGCATCTGGATGAGGACCGTGTGATCTACCACGATCTCGAAACCGCGACCGCGCTGGCCATGAGCGGGCAAGTCGTCGACGCGGCCGAGGCCGGGATGGGGGTGGGGGTGGAGTAGGGTGCCGGTTACGTAAGGAACAGAGGTGGGGAGACTGTGTCCACGAGGACGATTCCGTCATATTGTTCCGTGGGCACAATTGTTTCGGGCGTCACACCCCATGACATTACACGGCACGGGAGATTCGCCCAGTGATTCCGGTCATCACCGACACTATGAAGATCGAAGAATCCGATCCGGTGTATGGCACCGACAAGTCTCGTCTCCATCGAATCCTCCGGGGTGGGTTCTATCTCGAATTCCGTGCGATTGTTCCAGACGGCGCGGCCCCGGTGCATATAGAACCCGATACTGCGGGCCGATTGCCAAATACTGTTTGGGAGATATTCTCCCATCGTCGGGTCACCGTCCACCGCCGACTGCTTTCGTCGTATATGATGGTTGTGCGCCCAGACGACCACCTTCCTACCGGAATACAGCTCCTGTGTTATCCACACGAGATTGTCCGCCATCCATCGTTCACGGAAGTCGAAGTAGGCGGATTCATCGAGCAGCACATCCATCAACGCGATTCGGCTTTCGAGTGA
>CAZJYH010000533.1:0-3896 GCA_964549365.1 uncultured Alphaproteobacteria bacterium | reverse complement strand
GCGCCAGGATCGCAACCGAACGGATGCCGTGCTCCCTGATGACGCGCACCAGATCGCCCAGGCCGTCGCGCACCCACTCGATGCGCGACCCATTGCGCCAGTGCTTCTTCGTCGGGAAGTTGATGATCCATATCGGGCCTGTCGGCGCGGCACGGCGCGTTACGAACATGTGCCCAACCCGCACTTCCTGTGCGCGACACGCCTCGACATAGGCTTCGGTGTTCTCCGGGAAGGCTCTGCGGAACATCAACGCGATCCCCTTCCCCATCACGCCGACCTCGTTGACGGCGTTCACCAATGCATCCACGTCCGCATCGAGCAGATTGCCGTCGTGTTGAAATTCGATCATGTCGAGAACGAGCTGTGTCGCGTCAAGAGGATGGAGTCGTATTGCGGATGCCGATCGCGTTTCTCCCGTCGTTCGGCATGCAAGCGAGATTTCGTCGACGCAAAATACGCACGCTCGTAAACGTGCGCAGGGTCGGCATCCGTCGGCCGGACTCGATGCCGCGGAAGCAGCGGTCCTCGCGGCGCAAGACGACGGACGATGCGCTCGTTGAACCGACGACATGGCCACATCGGCGACTCCCCACGAAAAAGGCCCTCCCTGCATTTCTGCGGGAAGGGCCTCCTGGGGAGAGCGCTGCGTTTTTCATCGCGTGCAATCGGAAGTTCCGCATTCCCGGCGTAGGAAATTGTAGTATCGCGGAACTCGGCATTGCTCGATGCGAATCGATTCCATCGGACATGGGACCTGAACAGTCCGGCGGAGTGTGCACGATCGAACCGGTTTGGGAGACGACACATCTGGACATGCGTGTCGGGAGAGATTGCCGAAGCTCGTATCGGATATTGGACCTCGGGGCTGGAACGAGCGTATTACGGCATGCGCGATCGTTCTGGACAACGGTCGACACAACGCTCGGAGGCATTCGGCATGGGCCTTCGGTTCGAGGGCACCTGGTCGCATTCGCGATGTCAAACAACAGTGGCTGAAGAACGGGAGCAAACCTACGGCGCCTGCCTGAGCCAAGTCTGAAACGAGGAAGCATACCCGAACATCATACCGGGCATTCCGCGCCGACCGATCCACACCACACCGTATATTCGCCTCCGCCCCCCGCACCGGCGCGCGGTACACAGACGTCCATGATCGTCAATGCATTCACGGATATGAATCCACTCTCGAAACATCCCCTGCTCAACGGCGCACCGTACGACGTCATCAACAATCCCACCGCCGTCAAGCTTCGCGAGTTTTTCGAGAAGAAGATATGGACCGCCAAGATGTTCGGATGGGTCGGCGGGTTCATCTTCGCGGTACAGATTGCCCGCGCGGCGATGAAGTATCCGAATATCACGATCGGCGGATCGCTCGATCTTTTGCTGATGGGCGCCATCGGGGTTTACGGCGTCTACCTGTACTCGACCACGCGGGCGAAGTTCGACGTCTCGGATTCCACCATCGAGGAGCACGCGGCATGGACACGGAGCAAGGAACAGCAGCCGGCCGCGGAGTGACGGCGCGGGCCTGTTCCCGACCGACAACCCTTCAACACCGATCATGACCAACCTTCGCGAGCACTTCGGCGACATCGACATCTATCTGTTCGATCAGCTCCTGCGCGGGCGCATCAGGCCGGGCATGCGCGTTCTCGACGCCGGCTGCGGCGCGGGGCGCAACGTGGCCTACCTTCTGCGCGAGGGCTACGACGTGCTGGCCGTCGATGCCGACGTCCGCAGGGTAACACAGGTGCGGCGTCTCGCCGCCGACCTGGCACCGACGCTCCCGGCCGAGAATTTTCGCGCCGAGCCGATCGACGGCATGAGCATACCGGACGCGAGCGTCGACGTGGTGATCTGCTGCGCGGTGCTGCACTTCGCCCGAGACGACGACCACTTCAACGCGATGCTGCGCGGCGCCTGGAGAACCCTCCGCCCCGGCGGCCTGTTCTTCGCGCGGCTGGCCTCCACCACGGGGATCGAGGGGGCCGTGCGGACGATCGCCGGACGCCGGGGGCTGCTCCCCGACGGCACCGAGCGATACCTCGTGGACGATGCGATGCTGCTGGCGCTCACGGAGGAACTGGGAGCCGAGCTGATGGACCCGTTGAAGACCACGGTGGTATCCGGCATGCGAAGCATGACCACGTGGGTGATGCGAGCGGCCTGAGCGATCGGCGACGTGATGCACGCGGGGTGAACGGATGCCGGGAGTGGCACGCCGCCAAGCCGGTGATGCACCAATGGGCCGCTCGCTACTTCGCCGGGAGAAGGAGGATGGGTAGGGTGCGATACGGCTCGGCTGTTGCGGTGGTGTCTCAGCGTGAGTGATGAGCCCCCGCCGGCATTGGCCTGCCCTCGATACCAGAACGCCGCTACACGGCTGAGAGATCGTCCGGCCCGGGCGTCGGAGACAGGACCAATCCATAGGCCCACGTTGACAGCCGTATTCCAGGCGCAGCAGGTGTGGCTTGTTTCGGCGTGAACACCGGCCATCGGTGCGCACGGAAACACTCCCATTCTTACGCACGCATGAACATCCGGAACTCCACACCGAGCGGCCCGCGACCGGCACACCCTTGCCGCCCGGATTCACGCATGTGATCTTCGACACCACCACGCGCACCCATTGCATCGCAACCCGATAGAATTCGACGTCGCGGGGCAGACCAGCGTGTATTGGTACGCACTTCGTTCGAAGCCCTCTATCGGCACACAAACGGCGGAGCGGCAGTTCCACCGCGAAGACGCGGAGAGTGCGAAGGATGACGGCAATGGGCTGTTTCGGCAACATCTTCGTCGTCAACGAAATCCCCGGTACCTCATGTGATCATTGGAGGAATCGTATTGGCCACACAACCGTTGAAGGTGTTCGATTACGTTGAAGAGCTCGATTGCTTCCTGGTGAACGAGCGATTCCGATACGTCGCCGACGATCTCGGCATTTCCGAGTGGAGCCCGGTCGTCTGGATCGGACGCCTGTTCACGCTCGATAACGATTACGGCGAACACTGGTTCGACAATTGGGATCTGCGCGAGGAGCACGCCGCCGCCGCAGAACAATTGGGCCTGGAAACCCATGACCTGATGATCATCGATCCATCCCGTTTTTCCGACCGCAGGGATGGACCGTGCCACTCACCGGCGATGCGAAAACAATTCTGGACCGATGTGCTGAAGTCGCTGACACTCAGCCCGGAACTGATGTTCGCTCAGGCGCGCCTGTTCAATGAGCACAGCAAACAGTTCGATATGATCGAGGACTATCTCCCCGACCTCGAGGAACGAATCGAACGGCTGCAACGGGAACTCGAAGGATGAGACCGAATCGAGCACGCGCTCACGTTGAGGCATCCCGACGCAGCACGAAGTACCACGCCGGGTCGGGATCGGTATCGTTGGTTCCGTCCATCACGCGCAGCGACGACATCGGAGGCCCGACGTTGTCGCGCAGCCACTCCACGACGTCCGGAACGCGGTGCCCAACGGTGCGCTCGTACAGGATATCGATGCCGATCGAGCTCTCGTAGCAACTGTCCGGAACGTAGATGATCGTGGTCGATTTCAGAACGTCGGCGATCCGGCTCACGCTTTCGTGGACGCTCTTCTGAACATCCCGATCGAAAAGGAAGCCCCACCACGTTGCGAAGCAGTTCAACTCGAGCGCCGGCTTGTACATCGTGCCGAAGAAACCAAACGGGCCGTTGAGCAAAACCTCGCCTCTATCGAAGAGTTCCTCGGCGGCGTTGCCATATCCCCGACTCAACTTCCACCGCCAATCGCGTGGGATCCTGGAGAGTTCGTTGCGGGGCATGATATGTTGGGCCGGTGGCTGTTGATTCCAGCTCAATGCTGCCGGCAGCCCGTACAAGTCCTCCCACGTGAGACCGTGG
>CAZJYH010000532.1:0-3896 GCA_964549365.1 uncultured Alphaproteobacteria bacterium | reverse complement strand
CTTCTGCGGAACGCCCTCCTTGTTGAGGAGCTTGTAGGTGTATACGCGTGTGATGTTGGCGTAGTAGGCGCCGGAGGCCGAGCCGCGCTGGCGGGCGAGCATCACGGTCCAGGTGCCGGTCGCCGGGTCATACGTCGTGTCGATCACGGCGGCGCCGGCGAGTTCCGCCGCACCCTTCTCCTGCGTCGAGCCGGCCTGAATGCCCGCCACCGATGCGATCTCCGAGACGTCGGCAAGCTGATCCATCGCCCCGCCGTCGTCCTGCCCCATCGTGCTCGCCACCGACTCGGCGGCATCCTCGTTCGCAACCGTCGCGGCATCCGGACCGACGGGATCATCCTTCGCGCAGCCACCGAACGACAGCAGCGATGCGGCCATCAGGGCTCCGAACAATACATGCAGCTTCTTCATCATGTCACCTTTCTTCGAGTTGATATCGGGAGTGTTGTTGCCTGTGTTCCTCTGCGCGGCGGGAGCGCCCGCGACACGTGCGCACGACCGCCGATCGGTTCGGGCATGACGCTTCCCCGGCAAGCCGTCATCGAGGCTCGCTTCCGATCACCCTGAGTGGGATACAGAACGACAGAGAGGAAATGCGAGGAGTTTTCGATCGCCGCTCACCGCCCGGCCGGGCGGCATATTTCGGCCGATCATGGTGTATAAGAGGCGCAATCGGACGTTCGGTTCCCGGAGATTTCGATGCGGTCCGCACGAACCGTCGGCGGATGGATGATGAACACCGGGGCTTTGAGCGTCGTCGGAGGAAGATCGCGAAGGTGGGTGCTCAGCCGCGGCGGCAGCGGCAGTCCATCGAAAGCAGGACGCGTCCGTGACGGCGACCGCCGTTCGTTCAACGAGCCTTCTTCGGCGCGGGAACCTCGCGGCGGAACAGCACGCGCACGCGCGACGGCTTGATCGACACCACCGTTACGTTCACACCCGCGGGCACCGGCAGTTGCGGCGACACCATGCCGCCGGACTCGGCCCCCTCCATCACCTGCACGTAGGCGCGCAGTTGCGCGGGATCGACGCGGCCCAGATCGCGCACGCCGCCGCGCAGGAGCACCTCCACGCGCGCAGGCTGCAACACGGTGCGGAGCGATGTGTCCGAGACCGTGCCGCGATTGATGATCGGGATGTCGGTGATGTAGCGCTCGGCAACCTCCTGCACATCGGCATACAGATCGGCACGGCGCTGCAGGGGGAGCACGATGCCGCGCAGCGTGTCGCTGACCGCGACGCTGCGTGTGACGGGGCGATGCACGTCCTCCAGGTAAAGCGGATCGGTGGGCCAGCTCGTGATCTGATCCAGCAGCTTCCGCGCCCCCACCAGCGTTACCGAATCCGGCGTGAGACGTATGGCGCCGACCACCTGGAACCCCTTGCGTGTATCGATCACCACCTCGGGGGAAAGCGCCACCGTGCGGCGCGCGATGGGCCCGAGCACCACCGTCAGCGAGTCGGGCGAGACGCTCACCCCCTGCGCGTCGGCGATGCCGGTACGCAGGCCGGCGAGAAGCTCACGGCGCCCGATGCCGACGGTCTGCTCTCCGGCAACATTGCGCACCAGCGGGCGCAGCACGCACTCCATCCTGTTGGTCGCAAGCATCTTCAGCAGATTCCATCCGCTGGAGCGAACGCGCACCTTGATGAATGCGGGCAAGGGCTCGGCGACACCGAGATACGGGGGCGTCTCCACGCTGAGGGCAACGTCGAACGTGGTGTCGAACTGCTGCGAGAGCGACACGATGGCCCACAGCACCACCGCGAAGAGCGTGGCGCCGATCATGCGAATTGCCACCGATCTGTTCCGTGTCGACTGCGGCACGATCAACGCGAAGAAAAATGTGGAAGGGTGAGAGGATGCGGTACGGTTCGGAGTCAGGGCCCACTCCGACCGCGCACGATGAAGAAGGACCTCCCGGCGATCGGAAGCATGCGGGCGCGCACCGCTTCGGCACGCGCCCGCCGAGATCGTTACTTCTTCACGAACGGAGCCTTCACCACCGTGGCGGGCACCTCCTTGTCGCGGATCACGATGCCGATCGTCGTCCCCACGGCCGCAAAGGCGCTCTCGACATATCCCATGCCGATCCCCTTCCCCAACGTGGGCGACTGCGTGCCGCTGGTCACCACGCCGATGGTGCGCCCGTCGGCCACGATGGCGTACGGCGGGCGCGGGATGCCGCGCTCGTTCAACTCGAATGCCACCAGCTTGCGCGAGGGCTTCTCCTGCTTCACGCGAGCGATCACGTCGCTGCCGTTGAACTCACCCTTGGCAAGCTTCGTGATCCACCCGAGCCCCGCCTCGATCGTGTTCGTGGTCTCGTCGATGTCGTTGCCGTAGAGACAGAAGCCCATCTCCAGACGCAATGTGTCGCGCGCGCCGAGGCCCACCGCCTCGATACCGAACTCCGCTCCGGCCTCCATCACCGCGTTCCAAACGCGTTCGCTGGTGGCGCGATCGCTCGGCAGATACAGCTCGAACCCGAGCTCGCCGGTGTAGCCCGTTCGCGAGATGATCATCGGCACGCCCGCCAGCTCCCCTTCGACGAAGTGGTAGTAGGCGATCGCGTCCAGATCCACGCTCGTCAGCTTCTTCAATGTCTCGACGCTCTTCGGGCCCTGTACGGCCAGCAGCGTGTAGGCATCGGAGACGTTCGCCATCTCCATCCCCTCGATCGCGTTCTCCTGCATCCACGCGTAATCCTTCGCGATGTTCGACGCGTTGATCACCAGCAGGAAGTCATCCTCGCCGCGGCGGTAGACCAGCAGATCGTCGACGATGCCGCCGGACGGGCGGCACATGGCGCTGTACTGCGCCTGGCCGATCGCCAACGCCGATGCATCGTTCACCGTGATCTTCTGCACGAACGCCAGCGCGCCCGGCCCCTTCACGGTCACCTCCCCCATGTGGGACACATCGAACATCCCGACGCGCTCGCGCACCAGAGTATGCTCGGCCACAATGCCCTTGTAGTACACCGGCATCTCGAAGCCGGCGAACGGCACCAGCTTGGCGCCGAGGCCTGCGTGAATATCGTACAGCGCCGTGCGCTGCAGCTCGGCAGCTTCCGCCGCCGGTGTCGTCTGTTCGTTCATCTGCCTCAGGTATCTGCGTGATTGGGTCCAGTTGTATGATGCACGGCGAACGCCATGCTGTCGGCGATCTCATCGATGATCATCGAAAGGGGTTGGCCCGTGCCATGCCCCGAACCGAACGAGACACGGAGCAGTACCGGGGCCGAAGCCGCCTGCGCTGCCTGCATCCGCGCGGCAAACTTAAAGGAATGCGCCGGCACAACGCGATCGTCGTGATCGGCGGTCGCGATCAGCATCGCCGGATAGGCGGTTCCCGCGCGCACATTGTGATAGGGGGAGTATGCGTACAACGTCGGGAACATCTCCGGCTCGGAGCTCAGCCCGTAGTC
Source organism: uncultured Alphaproteobacteria bacterium (assembly GCA_964549365.1). GTDB lineage: Bacteria > Bacteroidota > Ignavibacteria > OLB7 > OLB7 > JAFDZV01. The sequence goes on along the minus strand of CAZJYH010000532.1, from coordinate 465 downwards.
TCCCTGCCAGGCCATCCCGATCGTGAACAACTGGTAGCGCAGCATGTCGGTGACCGCAACGTGCGGAAGCACGACCGCGAACAGATCGGGGCGCCTGCAAACGACCGCGGTCACCAGCAGGCCGCCGTTCGAGGCCCCCATCGCGGCGAGATGCGCGGTGCTCGTATACCCGGCTGCGATCAGATACTCGGCCGCCGCGATGAAATCGTCGAACGAATTCTGCTTGTTCTCACGAATTCCCCCGCGATGCCATTCGTCGCCGAACTCCCCGCCGCCGCGCACGTTCACAACGGCATACACGCCCCCCTGTTCCAGCCACATCAGCCCCCAACGCCCGAACATCGGCGTCTGCGAAGTCCCGAAGCCGCCGTATCCGTACACCAGCGCCCTGTTGGATCCATCGAGCACGATGTCGCGGCGATGCGTCACGAACATCGGCACGCGTGTGCCGTCGGGGCTCGTGCA
>CAZJYH010000531.1:0-3902 GCA_964549365.1 uncultured Alphaproteobacteria bacterium | reverse complement strand
GTGCACTCGAAGACGGGCACCACCAAAGGCCGCGCCGACGGAAAACGAGCCCCGGCATCCGGTTCTTCAAAGAAGCGTTCCCCGAAAAAACGTTCTAGCTCCCCCGAAACTCCGGCCGCACGGGTGCACAAGACCGACGTCATGGATACAGACGCAGAGATCTTCGGCTCGGCTGCGTCGGAAGCCAAGACGAATTTCGGGCTCGCCGATCTCCGTACTCCGCAGTATTGCGTTGTTGCGATCGACACAGTCACGCTCGAACATCGCATTATCGATCTCGACACCGCCCCCGTTGGGATCACGTACGATGGATCGTTCGTATGGGTGGGACACCCTGTGGAGCAGTCGTTGAGCCAGATCGATGTCGAGCGGAACAAGGTGACCGGCACGGTCGATCTCACCCCATATGAGTTGGCTCCGTATGCGCTGGCGTTCGACGGCGAATGGGTGTGGGCGATGGGGGAGTCGGGGAATGCGATGGTTGTGCGTGTCGATCCGCAGATGGTAGAGGAGCCGAAGCCGACGGAATTCCCGGGAAACTTGAATGAGCTGAATATCTCCCGGATTGTTCAAGGGGAATTCGACGGAGCGCGCATGTGGCTGTTGGATGACGGCGGCAGAGTATGGGTTGTCGACGCATTTGCCATGACGACGGTGAACCCACCGGCCACCGCCACCAAGTTCGTCAGAGGGCTGGTGTTCGACGGAACATATATGTGGCATATGGTCGGTGCCCATGCGATTGACATATACGAGCCGGTAGTCTTCGGTCCGGCCGGGGTTCCGAACCAAAAAAGCGGCAGGAATAAAAAGACGGCCTCCGCATCGAATGTAGACACCCGAGCGACGCGGAATTCGAAGGTGCTGAAGACCGACAAGAGCGGGGGCGCGGCGACCAGGATGCAGTCGGCCGGCACCGAAGTCATGGAAACGTCGGCATCGAAGGCTCTTCCGGAGCTATTCATCCGACCATTCATCGTCGTGCCGCCGTTGCTGATCAAGGTCGATCCGCGAACCCTGGCAAAGGCCGGCACCATCGAGCTGCGATCCGCTCCCTTGCAAGGGAGCGTGACCGTCGACCTCGACCTCCACCAGCTTGCATTTGACGGAACGCATCTCTGGTATGATGCGACCGGGGAGGCAGCGGCCGTCTCCGGTGTGCAGAAATTGCTGGTCGTCTGATCGATCGGTGAAGTCAGGCGACGTGGGTCGTCGCCATGGCTCGTCATCACTGTTCTACTTCTTCCAACACCATGAACGAGCGTGGAGTGTAACGGGCGCACACGTGAGTATGGTCTGACAATGCCACATGAATATTTTTTTCGGAGAGAGCGATGCGTTGTACTGAGAGATCATCGGTCCCAAAATTGACGGCGTCGGGCAAGCGACTCGGATTATCCATCGCTGTCATGATTCTGCTGTGTCTGTGGTCGGCCGTCTGGGCGCAGCCGACTGTTTTTCCGGCGATAGGGCAGACGTCGTGGAATCGGTACGTTGCGTCACGTATTGTCAACGCGTACACCACTATCATCGATCAACAGGGAACCACGCTGATCCCCACGTCGAATGCGGCGGGAGCGTCACAGGTCTTCAACCTGATCCTGCCGTTCAATTTTACGTTTATCGGCCGAGCCTACACTTCGGGCTTCCAGCTTGGGGTCGGCGCCAACGGGTACATAGCGTTCGATCGACGAGACACCACCGGCGTGCCCAACCTCGGTCAGAACAGCGGCACCGCCTTGATCTGTCCCTACTGGAGTGATATCGCCCCGAACACAACGGCCGGTGGAGGTATCTATTGGCGCGTCGACGGGGTAGCCCCGTCACGGGTTCTGACGGTTGAATGGCGTTGCGACGGCGTAAACCCGCCCACGAACACCGTGGGACAATTCCAGACGAAGCTGTATGAAGGAACCAACTGGATCGAATTTCTATACGGCCCGACCCCGCTCAGGCGCGGGACAACATATCCGACGCGTGGCGCTGTCGTGGGCCTGAAGAATTCGGGATTTCCCGCTGTGCCGTTCCCGCCGTCGGGAAGCGACTCAGAGAAATTCCTGATCTGCCCGGATCCTTCCTTCAGCCCGGAGGTCGTTGCCTATTCGCGAACCCGCAGTTCGTTGTTGCCGCCGTTATTTACACAACCCTCTCCGGAGACGTATGCCGACTGGCCGAACGACGTCGGCTTCACGAACGTCGTGTCGCCGTACTTCTGTTACACATTTCCGTTGAAGGACGGGGCGCGCATCGGATATCGGTTCGTTGCCGTGGATAACAACGTGGCGGCCGACTCGGTGATGTATTCGGTGATTCGGCCTGGAAATGTGTATGCGCCGAATTCCACATTTCAACTGAGCGGACGCTTCCGGAATCTCGGCGGTAATCCGCAGTCGAATGTTCCGGTTCTCGCCAAAATCTTTCGAGGCAACACGCTGCTGCAGTCGTTTTCCGGAACGGCCTTCCCGGTATCGACGGCACAGAACGGCGCGTCGACCGTGAGTTTCGGGACGATCGGGCCAAGCGTGACCGCCGTTGCCGGCACCTACACGGTGAAGATTATCGCAAACATGACGTCTCCATTCGATCAAAATCGCACCGACGATACGCTCGCCTCGGTCTTCACCATCCCGTATGCGAACGATGTGCGCGCGGAAGATATCATCGCACCGTTCGGGTATCGTGCGCTGACGGGCCAGTTCTCCGACGCGGAGTACGTGATGGCCGATTCGGTGGTTTGCATCGTGGGCCGTTTCAGGAACATGGGGCTTCTGCCGCAGCGCTCGAACCTGGTAATCGCAACGATCGATTACTGGAACGGCGCGATCTGGGTGCCGGTTGTGCGGCCGACGGCCGGATCGGCGAGGGTGGCGATCGATACCGGACGGTCGGTTGATATCGGCTTCGGAACGTTCATCCCGCGCACGCTGGGTCAGCGGGGTATCAACGATCCGTTCTATGGCCAGAGCCCCAATGTGACGCCGATCCACCGTCTTCGGATCACGAGCGGGAGCGATGACAATGCCGGCAACAATGTCTATGAGAAGCTCGTGCGGTTCTACGTGTCGCGGTCGACGCGCTCCGCGCTGGTGTCGGTGGAGACGCGTCAGGCGGCGATGCCGGCGACGGCGGTCGGGAAATCGAACAAGCTGAACACCGACACGTTGCTGGCGGCGCTGGATTCGATCCATTGGAGCCGTGCCGACGGATTCGGCGCGGAGGATTACGATCTGTTCGACCGCGACAAGTGGCCGAAGGAATGCCTGGACTTCCGCCCCTGGTCGCTTTTGATCTGGGAGCAGGGGGCCGAGGCGCAGGGCCTGGAGCCGGAGGAGCGTGCCGCGTTGAAATTGATGCTCGGCAATCCGGACAAGGACCGGCAGGCAAACCTGATTATCGCCGGCCAGGACATCGCGCGCATCCACGACACGGCGTGGACCCCGGCAAACGGTAACGTTGCGGACTCGGACCTCGTGCGGAACTACCTACGAGGGGAGTATCGAGGCCAAACAAACCCGGCTGACTACAACGGCCAGACGATTCGAAGCGTGGAGATAAACCGGAGCAAGTTCGAGGTGATCGTGCATACTGGTGTTGCCGGTGACAACCGTCCGCTTCCGTCGCTCGTTCGCCCGGCGATAGGCATCGGCAATGCATTGATGTCGCACTACTACAGCTCGCAGAACTTCGGCGGCTTCATCGATTCTTCAGCAGGGGTGGCAAGTTTCGGCGAGAGGCGGAATGTGGTGTTCTACGCGCAGGACTGGCGGCACTACGGCCGGTTTCAGTTCGAGTTCGCGAGGTCGGGCGCTCAGCGGATGCTGCTCGGAGCGTTGGACTTCATACGCCAACACCCGGACAGCAGCCGGCCGCGCGCGAAGGAGACCCGCATCACGTTCACGCTT
>CAZJYH010000530.1:0-3903 GCA_964549365.1 uncultured Alphaproteobacteria bacterium | reverse complement strand
ACCATCCGCCGGCCGCGGGTCTCCCACACCAGATCTTCGGCGGGTGCGGTCGAAACCCAGACGAACTGGTTCTTGCCCACGCGATCACTCAGCGTGAACTTCTTCTTGCCGGAGGCCTTCACCTCCAAGCCCTGCGCTTCTACGACCGAAACACCCAGCACTGCAATGCCGAGTGCTACCAGCCCGGTCGAGATTTGACGGGTGAGCTTCATCATCTACTCCTCGTGTTTGGGATGGACAATTGGACGAACGAGAACACATTGTGAACGATAAACACGCTCATCGCCGATCGGCTTAGCGCGGTGTATACGATTCATCGACGGCGATGAGACGTTCGCACAACTCCAGGAGTGTCTTGCACTCCTGTTTCGTGAGCCGGGTTGCCATCAGGTCCTCGAACTCCTTCAGTCGCGGCAACAGCTTTTCGAGCAGCTCCAGGCCTCGCTGCGTGATCGTTGTGATCACCACACGCCGATCCTGATCGGAGCGCGAACGCTCCACCAGCCCGAGCTTTTCAAGATTGTCGATGCGTCGTGTGATGTCGGGGGCACGATCGAGCATCCGGCATGCGATGTCGCCGCATTGATAGCCGCTCCCCTGCGATCCGCGAAGGATGCGCAGGATGTTGTACTGCTGCCGTGAGATGCCGTACTCGTCGCAGGCCCTGTCGATATGTTCGTTCAGACTGTTCGCCGCCACAAGCACGCCAAGAATCGCCTCTTGATAGGGACTCTCGAACGTTGCCTGACGAAGTCGATTGCGTAATACGTCGCCCATGTGCTTGATGTTGTTGCAACGAATATAGGAGAACGATATGTCTGTCGCAACGAATAAAACGCGTGGCGACAGATCGATGCATTCCGATCGGAACGACCTGCCCGGGGTGTGAAAAAACATCACGGCGCCGTTCAACCTGAAAGTGGCGGTCGCGTCAGTTTCCCCGATTGCGCATCACGACATTCGCCTGTCGAGCAGCGGTTCCGGAAGGAACAGCTCCCACGCCGCCCGCACGGATGAACTCGCGATCGAACCGCACCGGGGCGGCGGTTCGATGCGGACCACGAAACATCCAACGTTGTTTTCAGAGGAACCGTCATGAACCGTCAGCAAACCTTGTACCGTTCGCTCGTAGCAGTCGCCGCGGCCCTGTCGTTCGGCGGATGCGTCAGCATCACCTATACGGGCGTTCCGCCGTCGAGCGATGCCTCGGCTGTGCGCACCGGCGCGGTTGCGTCGAGCGACTGTGACTGTCGTTGCCCCCGCACGAATGTCTACGGCTGGTATCCGGCCGGCGAATACCCGGATCCCCGGTACACGGGCGGCTATCCGGTCCGTTATCCATACTACGGTCCATACGGCTGGATTCCCGATTATCGGTACGGCCATGCGCCGTCTCGGCGCGAGGCGGGGCAACCGACGGCGCCGCCCGTCGATAACCGCGGCGATTCCCCGACGAGCCACGGCTATGCGTCCGGGCCTCACGATGCAACTCCGCCGACGCGTACGGGCGAGCCGATCAACGGCCGTTCGGTCAGCGGAACCGTCGAGCCGCGCCGCGACGTGCCGCCGACGACCGATCCGAATCGCGGCCCATCGGTTGGCGGAGGGACGCACGGTGAGGTGGTGATCCTGGTGCCGGCCGGGGATACGAACAGCGCACGCACTGGGAATCCACGAACCCCGGCCGACGGTGGAATGCAGGGCGGACGCGTGGCCGTCGATGGTCGCCCGAGGCGCACCGATGAGGGGAACGGCCCGACGGTCCGCGCCGACAATCCGACGCCCACCGTGCGCCCGACAACTCCAACGCCGACTTCGACGGGCGGCTCGACCGGTGTCGGCTCGACCGTGCGCACGAACACCCCAACCGCTACCGTGCGCCCGACAACTCCCACGCCGACTTCGACGGGCGGCTCGACCGGTGTCGGCTCGACCGCGCGCACCGAAAACCCGAACAGCGCCGTGCGCCCGGTGCAGAGCGGAGCAGTGCGTCCGAGCGGCCGGCCGGCCAACGAGACGAGCACGCCGCAACCGGCAACGCACATCGCAACACCTCGCGCGGCCGAGCCCCGCGTCAGTGAGCCGACGCCGCGTCCGACAACCGCAACTCCGAGCGGCAGCGGCGCCGTTGTGATCACCACGAGGAACGAGGGGGCCGCATCGCAGGTTCGTCGTGAGCCGCCGGCACCCGTGAACACGGTGGCCTCGACGCCGAAGAGTGGAACCCAGAGCGCCGCGCCGGCCGTCGCGACCGTCACCCCACGCCGCGGAACAGCGGAGGTGGAGCATACGGCCCCGACGAGCGGATCAGGAGCCCGCAACGCTACGGATGCGCCGCCGACATCCGCAGCGCGCAACGGCGGCGTTCAGGGAGGCGACACCGCCTCGGGGTCGAACGGCACCGCCTCGGCTCCGAGGTAGCGCAGGGAGTTGCGCGGTCCCCCTGCGTCGCGCGACCTCGGTATCGGTACGACATCGCCCCGGCCTTCCCAATGGAGGGGCGGGGCGTTTTGGATCCGGCGCGCTTCGTTCTTTGATCTTGCGCGGAGACGGGCGCACAATTCTGCCGTTGTTGCCGTGCGCCCGGCTCTCTATTTTACCGTGCCGTTGGCAGTTTTGCCGTCGGACGCCGAGTGCATAGATGCTCATCCCCCGAACGTCGTGATCGCGCATGCGCACCGGCCCCCATGAGGATCATTTCAGTCATTCATACACGATCGAGGGTAGTTCCAATGAAATCGAGGATCGCAACGCTACTTCTGGCGCTGATTGTCGGGAGCGGGCTGTTGACCGCGCAGACGGGGGAGATGAAGCCCGTCACGAAGACGACGGCCGACGGCAAGTACACATATGTGACGGTGCCGGGCGACCCGCTTGGTGCGCGAATCTATACGTTGAAGAACGGCCTGACGGTGATGATCTCCGTCAACCGTGCCGAGCCGCGCGTGCAGACGATGATTGCCACCAAGGCCGGGAGCAAGAACGATCCCGCCACCAACACCGGGTTGGCCCACTATCTGGAGCACATGCTGTTCAAGGGGACCGACAAGTACGGCACGAAGAATTGGAAGAAGGAGAAGGTGTACCTCGACCAGATCGAAGGGCTCTACGAGGAATACAATCACACCACCGACGCCGCCAAGCGCAAGGCGATCTATCGTCGTATCGACTCGGTGTCCGGCGTCGCGGCCAAGTTTGCGATCGCCAACGAGTACGACAAGCTGACCGGAGCGATCGGTGCGAAGGGGACCAACGCGTTCACATCGGTGGAGCAGACCGTGTACGTGAACGACATTCCGCAGAACCAGATCGAGAAGTGGCTGACGATCGAGGGGGAGCGTTTCCGCAATCCGGTGTTCCGTCTGTTCCACACCGAGCTTGAAGCGGTGTACGAGGAGAAGAACATCGGGCTGGACAACGATGACCGGAAGATGTGGGAGTCGATGCTGGCCGGTGTGTTCCATAATCATCCGTACGGCACACAGACGACGATCGGCACGGTGGAGCACCTGAAGAACCCGTCGCTGAAGGAGATCCGCAAGTACTACAACACTTACTATGTGCCGAACAACATGGTGGTGGTGCTTGCCGGCGATCTCGATCCCGACAGGACGGTGGCGCTTGTCGACAAGTATCTCGGCAAGATGGCGCCCAAGCCGGTTCCGGCCTTCACGTTCGGGCCGGAGAAGCCGCGGAGCGCGCCCGAGGTGATCAACGTGTACGGACCCGACGTGGAGAACCTGGCGATCGCGTATCGCTTCCCGGGCGCCGGCACGCGCGATGCGCTGCTGCTGGAGCTGACCGATCTGCTGCTCGCCTACAAGTCCGCCGGCCTGATCGATCTGAACCTGAAGAAGCAACAGCGTGTGCTGGATGCCGGCAGCTCGCCGATCATCATGAAGG
>CAZJYH010000529.1:0-3904 GCA_964549365.1 uncultured Alphaproteobacteria bacterium | reverse complement strand
GAGTCCGTCGAGATAGACCGTCGCGCTGCTGTCGGCGGTCACCACCGCGTAATGCTTCAGATAGCCGGGGAAGGACGGCACGTGGAAGCGCGCCGAGTTGTACCAGGCCTCGCGCGGCGGCAGCGTGCTCATCGCCGGCGCCCATGTCTCCACCGTCACCTCGCCCGCCGCCTGCCCCGGCGGACGGCGATCGAACGAGCCGGTCACGACCATCGCCTGCGCCGGCTGATTGGTGCGGATCGCGAACGGCTTCGTGACCGATCCGGGCGGATCGGGGAGAAGCGTTGAGCGAACGGTGTAGAACTCGCCCTGCAGCAGCTCCACCGTCGGCAGGCCGTTCGACATGCTCACGGTCGTGGTTCCGGGGGCGGTGGCGTACACGCGGACGAACTCCTCCATCTTGTCCGGGCCGACCGCGCAGAACGGCCGGTAGACGAACGTTGCGCCGTGCAGGTTCGCGGGCATCAGCCATTCGATCAACGCGCCCGCGCCGCTGTTGCCGGTGGCGGTGGCCTCCGTGTTCGCGCCGCGCCCTCCCTGCGAGCGGGTGTTGCCGGAGAGGACGCCGATCGGTTTGTCCGCCGTGATGCTCGTGCCGGAGAGGTCGCGCCCCGAGAGATCGAGCGGAAACGGCTGGATCGTCTGCACCATCGCCGCCTCCCCGGCGTTCAGCGTGAAGGCCGTGTCGCGCACGCTGTATGTGTCGGTTACCACCAGATCGGTGGTGGCATGGATCTCCACGTGCGTGTCCGGCTCCGAGGCGATCACAACGATCTCCGCCGGCGCGAGATAGGTGGTCACCCCCTCCTCCTGCAGCGTGTCGCGGTTCAGGTTCGCCACGTAGCCCGCGCGGATGCCCATCGCCCGGTAGTCCGTGCCCCACGACGACACCGGCGCCGGCGCGAACGCCTCGCATCCGTCGTGCGTCACGTAGTAACACGTCATGGTGATCGGCTTGTCGGAGCGGATCTCGAAGACGTCGGCGGTGGGAATGTTGGGGAGATCGACGAAGATCCGTTGCGGCGCGGCGGTATCGCTCAACAACCAGACGACCCGGGCGGCATCGGGGGCCACCGTCACCGTGCGCGCATAGCCGGGGCCCGTGATCGTCACCGTCGCCGTCTCGCGGCTGAAGAGGAAGAACCCGACGTCCTGCCGAAGCGAGTTGATGTACGGGCCGGTGTAGGTGTGCGTCGTGTCGGGGAACGCCACCAGGAAGTGTGTGCCGAACTGCGCGGCGGCCAGTTGCGCGCGCGCGGCTGCGGGCAGACATACCATGAACGCGCAGGCCGAGGCGAGCGCGAGGATCAATCGCATGATATGTGTCGTCCCTGATACGCGGTAGAAACGCTCCATACGGAATCCGATGGTTACGAACCGGCATGGCCAAGATACGCGCGCGCGGAGGAAAGAAGAATGCGGAATGCGGAATGCAAATGCGGAATGAAGAATGCTGAATGCGGAACCGCAACGGCCTGGGGCGCCATTCAAAGTTCAACGTGCCACGTTCAAAGTTCCACGTTCGTGTAGTTGTATACCTGCAAAGTATACAGCGGTTCCACAGAGCCCATGCCCCGGAACGATTCCACCGCAGAGGACGCGGAGGAACGCGGAGGCGATAACTCGCTTGCTACTTGCTGCCGCTACGCGTCGAAGATCCCGATGTATCGGGGCGACTCGCCCTCTTCCGAACGTCCAGTGCCCAACGTCCAGCGTCAACAATAAACAACCGCAAAGCCGCAACGAACGCGAAGGCCCACCACTCGCCACCCACGGCGCGCGCTCTTCCGAGCGTCCCGCGTCCAGCGTCCAGCGTCCAGCGTCCCGCGTCCAGCGTCCAGCGTCCAGCGTCCCGCGTCCAGCGTCCCGCGTCCCGCGTCCCGCGTCCAGCACCATTCCACCGAAGACCATCACTCCTAACCTATCCCCCATCACCCCGTTCCCCCCTCTCGTAACACCCCGACAACAGCCACGTGCAAACTGTCCGTCCCGAAAACTCACTAACTTCGCGGCCCTATGGACAAATTCGTGATACAGGGGGGCAAGTCCCTCAACGGCACCGTCGCGATCTCCGGTGCAAAGAACGCCACGCTGGAGCTGATGCCCGCCGCGCTGTTGGCGCCCGGCGTCTACCGTCTGGCCAACACGCCGGACATCCGCGATGTCTGGACGATGTCGCGGTTGATGGCCTCGATGGGGGCGCACGCGGAGTTGAACGACAACGAGCTGTTCCTCGACACCACCAACGTGACGCGGCCGGAGGCACCCTACGAGCACGTCAAGAAGATGCGCGCCTCTATCCACGTGCTCGGTCCGCTGCTGGCGCGGCACGGCTACGCCAAGGTGTCGTTGCCGGGCGGCTGCGCCTGGGGTCCGCGCCCGGTGGACTTCCACCTGAAGGGGCTGGAGCGGATGGGGGCGGAGATCGTGCTCGAAGGGGGCTACATCATCGCGCGGGCCGAGCGTCTGCACGGCGCCCGGATCGGCTTCGACTTCGCCTCGGTGGGGGCCACGTTCAACATCATGGCCGCCGCCACGCTGGCGAAGGGGCTCACCGTTATCACCAACGCCGCGATGGAGCCGGAGGTGACGGCGGCGGGACGATTCCTGCAGAAGATGGGGGCGCAGATCGAGGGGCTCGGCACCTCCACGATCACCATCGAGGGGGTCGACGAGCTGAGGCCGGCGAACGAGGAGACCATCCCGGATCGCATCGAGACCGGCACGCTGCTGATGGCGGTGGCGATGACCGGCGGCCGCGCCACGCTCACCAGGACCAACCCGTACCACCTGGCGTTCGTGCTCGAGAAGCTGGAGGAGGCCGGCTGCGAGATCGACATCCGCGCCGACGAGATCACCCTGAACGCCCCGGAGAAGCTTACGCCGGTGGATATCTCCACGGCCGTGTATCCCGGATTCCCGACCGACATGCAGGCGCAGTGGATGGCGCTGATGACCTGCGCCGACGGCACCACCACCGTCACTGACACCGTCTACAAGGATCGCTTCTCGCACGTGCCGGAGCTTGCGCGCCTCGGCTGCGACATCCAGGTGCACGAGAACACCGCCACCATCCGCGGCGGCAAAAAGCTCATGGGCGCCACCGTGATGAGCACGGACCTGCGCGCCTCGGTGGCGATGGTGCTGGCCGCGCTCGTGGCCGAGGGGCTCACCGAAGTGCTCCGCATCTACCATCTGGATCGCGGCTACGAGAACCTGGAGGCCAAGCTCACATCGCTGGGGGCGGTGATACGGCGGGAGAAGACGGAGGAGATGTAGGGGAAGGAGAGAGGGGAGAAGAAGGAGGAAAGAAGAAAACAGAACCACATTCACGGACTCCGTTTCCTGGCCCGCGCCGTGCGGACGCAGGACATGAAGATTGCGATCAGCTCATCTGTCTCGCTCGTAAACGGCGCCAGGCGTTGAGTCGACACTATATCCGATGCGGCGAGGAGTTCCAGCCAATACCGCGATTCCTCCAACTCCTGGAGGCCCACGCGCAGCTTGCTTATGTACTCGGCGGTCGAGCGTGCGCGGATCGCTTCGCGATAGTGCGCGCCGACGGATATCGCTGAGCGAAGGAGTTGAGATCGGATAACGCCGGAGGCGCCCGTTGCGGCGAGTGAGTTATACAGGCGGATCGCACGAAGCGCATATGCCTTCGTACGATCCGCCAAGCCATTGGTCTTCGATTGTTCCGACATTGACGAGCTCCTGCGGAATCGTGTATCGCGGGGGGAGCTCTATCATCACCGACCATTATTCAACGTTCATCCCGTCCGTCTCTGAATACGCCGACGGAAATGTCTCAGATCTTGTACCGGAGGTGCTGAAGATGGAGAGAGCCCTGTCATTCGGTGGTGTCGCTTCGCTCGACCACCGGCTACAGGCTGCGAACCCTCCG
>CAZJYH010000528.1:0-3906 GCA_964549365.1 uncultured Alphaproteobacteria bacterium | reverse complement strand
GTCTCCTGCGACTCGATGCGCTTGTAGTGGTTGTACACGGCAACCGCGAGCACGCGTTTGGCATAGTCCTGGCCGATGACGTACTCGTCGAGCGCGGCACGGATGCCGGAGGGGGAGAGCTTGCGTTCCGGCTGCGTCGGACGAAACAACTGTGCGTTCTGCCGCAGGAGCTCCACGGAGTTCTGGATGCAGATATCGCAGATGTAGACGTTCGGGCCGGCGATGATGGAGGTCACTTCATCGGACGTGCGCCCGCAGAACGAACAGCGGACCATGTCGGAGGGGAGGGTATGGATGTCGTTGCCCATGGCGCGAAGATAACTACTGGGGTGGATTGGGTGATCGCCCGGCGATCAACGGACCACAATCGCGTGATTGATGCGTACACGTCCGACAATCCACGGCCCCTTCGCCGCTTTCGGTGAAGGGGCCGTCGGAAAGGCGTAATCGTTCGGGTCGAATCGGCGCGCGAACGCAGCCGAACGGATGTTACAGCTTCGGGACCTCGGCCCCCGCGGCGGCGGCCGGTTCACCGAGGATACGCTCCTCACCGCCCGCCGATGTGATCAGCGTCTGATCGCGGCCGATCTCCTTGCGGCTGGTGAGCACGCGGTCGATGAGACCGTACTCGGTGGCCTCCTGCGGCGACATCCAGTAATCGCGGTCGGCATCCTTGCGGATCTTCTCCAGCGGCTGGCCGGAGTGCGCCGAGATGATGTCGTACAACTTGTCGCGCTGGTAGATCATCTCCTTGAGATAGATCTCGATCTCCGTCGTCTGCCCCTGCGATCCACCGGAAGGCTGGTGCATCATGATGCGGCTGTTCGGCAGCGCCATGCGCTTCCCCTTGGTGCCCGCGCACAGGAGCACCTGTGCCATCGAGGCGGCCATGCCGAGGCAGATGGTGGAGATGTCCGGACGGATATACTGCATCGTGTCGTAGATCCCCATCCCCGCGCTCACCGACCCGCCCGGCGAGTTGATGTACATGATGATGTCCTTCGTCGGGTCCTCCGACTCCAGGAAGATCAGCTCGGCGATGACGATGCTCATCACTTCGTCGGTGATCGGCGAGTCCAGGATGATGATGCGTTCCTTCAGCAGACGGCTGAACGGATCCCAGACTTCTTCACCGCGAGCGGTGCGTTCGACAATGCGTGGAATGATCATGTTGCTTCTGTGATAGATAGCGTGTGAAGCGCTTGCCGTGGCGCCGGGCCTCGTCGTTCCTTGCCGAGAAGCCCTACGGCACACCATCGGCCTTGCGCCGCGAGCCGGACGGATGCTGCTCCGCCCGCATGCTGTTGATATGAGTCCAATGACGATCGAGATCGGCGGTTGCGTGTTCTCCGTTCGGAGCCGGATGCGCCACCGCGGGGGCTTCCTGCGGCGATCGGGATGTCATCGCATATGCCGTCGCGATACGTTCATGCGCCGCTCGTACGGCGCCGGACGATGCCATTGCGTTGTTCCGCCGTTCCGCGTTACTCCTTCTCCTCGGCCGCCGCCTCGCCGTGCTCGTGCACACCCTCGCCGTCATGATCATGTGCATGGTCATGGTCGTGCGTGTGATCGTGATCATGGTCGTGGTCATGATCATGGCTGTGGGCGCGTGTGGGCATCGTTCGATCCTCGATCTCCTCGACGATCGCGTAGTCCTCGAGCAGCTGCATCGCCTTCTCGGCGAGGATGCGGTCGCGGATCTTGTCGGACTTCTTGAAATAGGTCATCAGCATGTCGAACTCGATGCCGGTGCGCTGCGACTCGAGCTCGGCAAGCCCCTCGTAGTCCGCCTCGTCGGGAGTGAGCTGCTCGCGCTCGATCAGCGAGTCGCGCAACAGGGCCCACTTCGCCGTCCGCTCGGCGGTCGGGCGCATCTCGGTCACGAAGCGCTGCAGGTCGAAATCCTTCGGCAGCTCCTTCTTCGGCCCGCGCTTGCTATCCTCGATGAAGGACTTCAGGACTTCTTCGACGAACGCATCGGGCACCTCGAAATCGTGGCGGTCGATCAGCGCGTTGACAAGCTCGTCACGGAAGTAGCCGGCGTAGCGGCGCTCGTAGTCGGCGGCGAGGCTCTGGCGCACGGCCTCGACGAGATCGGCGGCAACGGCATCGTCGCGGCCCAGCAGGCGCTGGGCAAGCTCGTCGTCGATGGCCGGCAGCACGACGTGATGGATCGCCTTGACGGTCACCTCGTAGTTGATCAGCGCCCCTTGCTCGCCGGTCGGAAGATCGATGTGGAACACATCGCCGACCTTCCTGTTCATCATCGATGCCTTCAGTTCCGGGTTCACGTCGGCGCGGCCCAGATGCATCGGCACGTCGGTCATCCCGCCGTCGGCATCCGGCACGCCGTCGACCATCTTGCGCAGATCGGCGCGCACCACATGGTTCTCGTCGGCAACCGATTCGGCCGGCTCGCCGTCGCCGGAGACATTTCCTTCGCGGATGCGATCCAGCTCCGCCTGAAGCTCCTCGTCGGATATGACGTGGAACACCTTACGCGCCGGGAGGCCCTTGTACTCCTTCAGTTCAACGGTCGGGAGCACTTCATAGGCAACGGTGAAGGCGAGGCCCCCCTCCTCGGTGTTGTCGAGCCGGGTGATCGCCGGCGTTCCGATGGGGTGGATGTCCTGCTCGTTCATGGCCTTGGCGAACTCCTTCTGCACCGCCTCCTCGTAGGCCTCGCGCTCGAGCGCCGGGCCGTACATCTTCTTGATCATGGAGACGGGGACCCTTCCTGGGCGGAAGCCCTTGATGGATGCATGCTTCTGCGCCTCGCGGTAGGCCGCATCGAGATACGGTGCAACCTCGGCGCCGGTGAGGGCGACATCCAGCTCGAACTTGACGGAGTTGTTCTGACGAATCGTTGATTCCATTCTTCTCTGCTCTGCGCTCTATTATGATTGACGTAATTGCCGTGCGTGCGTCACGCGCCGTGACCGGTTCGTACGAAAGACCGCATCTGGATGTGGTGGATGGGCCGAATGTGGCGCCGCAGAATCCGCGCCGGTGCGCCACGGCACTGCGCTCGACCGAATGGCGGTGCCCGCCCCGTAAGTGCGGATGGAGGGACTCGAACCCACACGCCTTGCGGCACCAGATCCTAAGTCTGGCGTGTCTGCCAATTTCACCACATCCGCAGGTTCAAGACGCCAAATATACAAACCCGACGCTTTGAATCGCCATCCGGCAAACCTCGACGAACTGTTCCACTCTGAAATTGCGGTGGCGGTTGGTGATCGGCCGCATGGTACGACGCGCGGCGGAATCATGCAAGACGAACGAAGAATCTCCACGGCCCGAACGGGGCCATCCGCTATATTTGCGCTTCTTCGCGTACCGCAGCCCCCCGCATCATGTGCGTGGAGCGCCGCGCTTCCGCGGATTCTCGCAGAAACCATATCTCGATAGATGACCGTTCCCTTGCTCGATCTGAAGGCCCAGTACGCCGCTCTGAAGGCCGAACTGGATGCCGCGGTGCTTCGCGTTGCCGAAAGCCAGTACTTCATCCTCGGACCGGAGGTCACCGCGCTCGAGCGGGCCATGGAAGGCTACCTCGAGGTGCGGCACGCGCTGGGCGTCAGCTCCGGCACCGATGCGCTCCTGCTCGCGTTGATGGCGCTCGGTGTGGGAGAGGGGGATGAGGTGATCGTCCCGACCTTCAGCTTCTTCGCCACCGCCGGCGTGGTCAGCCGTCTCGGCGCCCGTCCGGTGCTGGTGGATATCGACCCGGTGAGCTACAACATCGATCCGGCCGGCGTTGGCGCCGCGATAACATCGCGCACCCGTGCCATCGTGCCGGTGCACCTGTATGGCCAGAGCGCCGACATGGATGCGCTGCTGGCGATCGGAGCCGAGCATGGGGTGCCGGTTGTGGAGGACGCCGCGCAGGCGCTCGGCGTG
>CAZJYH010000527.1:0-3906 GCA_964549365.1 uncultured Alphaproteobacteria bacterium | reverse complement strand
CGTGCGCGCGCACTACGCCGTACGTGTTTGCGTTATCGGCGCGGAATCCACCGGCTCCGTCGCCGAGGTACAGCACCGCCGCGCCCAGGCCACGCGCGGTGTCGGCCCGCTGACCGACGAAGATATCCGGGTAGAAATCACCGTTGACGTCGGCGATCGAGAAGCACAACGGACGGCCGAGAGTTGGAAGAGAAAACGGATGGGCAACAAATCGGCCGAAGCCGTCGTTGCGCGATATCACGGCATTGTCCCCGACTGTATCACTCAACGAAAGAATGTCCTGGTCCCCGTTGTTGTCGACGTCGATAAATGCCTGGAGAACAGGCCGCCGCACGATATGGGCATCGGCGGTGACATCGACGAATTTTCCGGCGCCGTCGGCTCGATACAAGTGTCCGCCGGCCAGAACGTCGAGGCGGCCGTCGTTGTCGATGTCGCACCACGCAATGCCGGAATTCACCAGTTCGGAATCAGGCACCATGGCGTCGGCGGTGATATCGACAAATCCCGCCCCCCGCGCGCCTACATTGTCGTATTCAACGATGACGTCGACGATATATTCATAGACGCCCCATTCCCATGTACCATCGCTCTTCCCGACGATCTGACCGCAATAACGATCGGTTGCTCCCACACATTTCGGTGCATGTCGCCGTCGATCCGACGCAAGCGCAACGCCCGGCGAGAACCGATCGAACCCGATGAATATCTGATTGCCGTCGATGGGGACCGGCCTTGGAAGCCTTGCCGTTACCGCCTCCGGGCCGGAACGGGATTTCCGGAGCATGATCGGCGGCACGAGATCGCATCGCGAAAACGGCGCCGGCGCCCCACCTTCAGGCCCGAACAGGCGAAGGCGCACCTCACCCCGTGCGTTGGTGCCGACAAGCGTGGCTCGAATTTCGACGATGTTTCCGGGACCGGCCAGATCGAAACGGGCGGCTTGCAGCAGTATCTCGGGATCGCGGTAGTACATGTACGACCCGCCGCGGACATAATTCCGCAACGTATCGGTCCGCGCATGCGCGAAGGAGATCGCCCCCAGGAGGAAAAAGGCAATAGCAATCCTTACCATGGTGCTTGTATTCACAAAACGTGTGTGAGAACACCGATGCACAGGTATCCCCTCGAACCATACGGCTCAAGGGTGACGGCACTGTTGAAATCGAGTTACGCGCAGGGAAGCGTGTGAGTAGCGTACAAATACGGGTGCAATAGTATGGCTTTTGAGAACAAAAGTCAAGATGTGGCAAAAATATTGCATTCATTGGGTGACGCATTATGATTGATGGGTCGCGAGTAGCGAATTGCGGGTGACGAGGTGCGAGCGGTGCAATCCGGCGGGCGACACTGGACGGTGCTCACATCGGCGGCGGCTAGCGAGTGGCGAGTCGCGGCCGTCCTCCGCGTTGCTCTGAGCTCTCTGCGGTGAAATCATTCGGGACGTTCGGGATGATGGGCTTTGGACGGCGGTGAAGAGAGAGGTCGCCCAGATACTTCGGGATTTTCGATGCGTAGCGCACTTCGCCGGAATACAAACACGCGCCGCCACTTGGCATTTTGAACGTGGCACTTGGAACTTTGCACTTTGCGCTTCGAACTCCTTGGCCCGCACCATCCCGCTCAACGCAGAACGCTGCACTCTCAACGCTCCCCCCGCCTTCTCCCTTTCATCTGAGCGGCAAGGTTGTAGATTTGTTCCGCTGCCGTGAGTACGCGGCGGCTCGCGCGTATCCGAGCACGTTCAACGCTCGGCCCCTTCGGCGTCCCGGCGTGCGCGGCAACGGTCAACTTTCCCGATAGACTCGATGAAGCCATTCGTTCGCGCCTTTTTCACGGCGGCGCTCCTCCTCGGCGCCCTTGCCGGATGTGATACACATGAGGATCCATATCTGCTGAACCCGCCCCCGCCGGACAGCTCCTCGGTACGCGCGGTGAACCTGATGGAGAGCGATCCCCTCGACGCGTCGTTCCCCGAGCTGCCCGTTGCGACGGACCTGGCGCCGCTGACGGTGGGAGCGTACAGGCGCATGCTGATCACCGAGCAGACGCTCCTCTTCGTGAAGCGGAAGAGCGGGCCGCATCCGGACACGCTCTTCAGCCAGACGCTGACGCGCGGCGCACATCTCGACTATTTCGTCTTCGCGCTCGGCGACACGGCCACGCGTACGGTGCGGCTCGGGATGGGAAAGCAGGAGGAGATCGACATGCGCGCGCGGGGGGAACGGAACATCTGGAGCTTCAACGCGGTGCATCCGGATTCGGCCTACTTCATCAAGAGCGGATGCCAGAGCGGCGACGTGGTCTTCCCGAGCATCGGCTACGCGCAGAGCTCGGCGCCGCTCGCGACCACGGCCGACGAGCTGTCGCTGTACCTGTTCAGCACGCGCGACTCGTCGCATGCGATCGCGACGGCACGCCTGCCGTTGATAAACGGCTCCTCCCCCTACCTGCGCACGTTCCTGGTGGTGGCGCGGCGCGCGGGGCAGGTGAAGCTTCTGGTGATGCACGGCAACGAGGGGGATGCGCTCGTGGAAGCCGCCCCGGAGACGCGCACGACGGCGGACGTAGTGCTGATGAACGGTCTCAGCGCGGGAACAACGATCGGCGCGGGCGTGCTCGGAACCGGGACGCAGTTCGCCTCCGGCGTTCTCCCGCTCACGATCTCGCCCTCCGCTCAGGTGGAGGCCTGTCTCAATCCGCTGGGCGACTCGCTGCGAATCACGCCATCCGGCAGCCCGGCCTTCAATATCCCGATCCGTCTCAACGTGGGGAGCCGCGCGCTGGTGGTGGTCTACAACGACGGCGCCGGCGTCCGTGCCGTCGTTCTGAACCGCGCGCTTGCGGCGAGCAAGCTCGGCATTGCGACGCTTCGCGGAGTGAACATCGCCCCCAGCCTCGCCGGGGCGTCGATATCGGTGGGCGCGTGCGCCCCCTCAACGGTGGCGGCGGATTCGCGCCCGTTCGGCACGTTGAAGCCGGGGGCCGTGAGCGGATGGGTGGATGAGCCGAGCGGCGTCTACCCGCTGATGCTGAACGACGCAGCCACCGGGGCCTATCTCGACGGCGGACTCGAACGCCTGGAGCAGGGCTACTACACGATCATCACGGCAGAGGAGGCGGGGAAACCGTTGCTGCTGGTGGTGCGCGACGACGACCCGGCCGCGCAGTTGCATCGCCTCGGTGACCGGGGCGCCCGCGCGATCTTCTTCAACTTCATGCCGGACGTCGACGCGACGTTCACGATCGGCTCGCAGACGCCGCGCCCCCTCGGCTACAGCTACGTCTACTCGACGGTGGTGCCGTACACGGTGACGTCGATCAACTCGAACGCCGGTCTCGCAACGCTCGATCCGACGCTCGCGAACTATCTGATCGGTACGACGGGGCCGGAGGGGAACCGACAGATCGTGGTGGCGCCGACACCGCTCGACGCGATCGTCGCGAACAAGGCATCGGTGCGATTCCTCAGCGTGGTGCCGAACGCCCCGCCGCTCGAGATCCATCTCGACGGGGGTGCGGCTCCCATCGAGACGCTGAGCTTCGGCGCCCCGAGCGCGCCGGTGCCGTTCGATGAGCGCCAGTATTCGGTGGTGGTGCGCACGCCCGGCGACACCACCACCCGTGCCCGCTCCGACGGCGTGCAGATCTCGAAGGGACGCCGCTACGTTTTCGTGATCGGCCCGAAGCGAAACGGCAGCACTTCGGCGCTGGACTACCAGACGTTGTGGATTCAGGAGTAAGGGGCGGGCGACTTCTCGCCCTTGCGTGAGTCCCTGCTAAGGAACATCGAAAGGACCTGGGTCGTTGCGAGCGACCGCAGGGAGCGCGGCAACCTCGCCGTATTGCCGTGCGAACCCGGCGAGATCGCCGCGTCGTCGCTTCGCTCCTCCTCGCGAAGACCCC
>CAZJYH010000526.1:0-3910 GCA_964549365.1 uncultured Alphaproteobacteria bacterium | reverse complement strand
GAGCGGTGCGGATCACGCGGCGCGCGATCTCTCCTCTGTTGGCAATCAGAAGTCGTTTCATGCAGTATTTGTACGAGACTCGGTTGCTTCGCCTCACGGCACCGTGACGCTATTTCAGCTCCACGATGGTCACGCCGGCCCCCCCCTCGGTGAGCGCTCCCTCACGAAATGCGGCAACGCCCGGATGGCGCGCAAGGAACTCGTGCACACGCTTGCGCAGCGCTCCGGTCCCCTTGCCGTGGATGATCTCCAGGTGCACGAGGTTGGCGTTGAACGCCGCGGTGAACGCCTGCTCCAGGCGAATCACCGCCTCGTCGGCATACATGCCGCGCAGATCGATCCGCGTCTCGGCGTCCGCCGCGTTCGTCACCGCCACGCGTCCGGCAGTCTGCCGCCGCGCCTCCTGCCGCGTCACCGCCTCCAGCTCGTCGACGTGCGAGCGCATGCGCAGCGAGCCCAATTGCACCACCACGTTTCCCTTCTCATCCGGATCGAACTGCAGTTCGCCGACGCCCGTCCCCCCCTTCAGTCGCACGGAGTCCCCCTTCTTGAACCCGTGGTCGGCCCCGGCGTTCTGCGCGGGCTCCGGGGCAAGGCCCTCGCGTGCATCCTCGATCTGCTTCCGCAGCTGCTTCACCTGCTCGTTCGACGCACCGGAACGGATCTCCCGAATCGCGTTCTCGATCATCCCGTTCGCCTTCGCCAGGGCAGCGCGCGCCTCTGCGCGGGCTTCGGCGATGATCGTCCCCTTGCGTTCGGCAAACTCCCTGGACTCGGCCTCGTACCTGGCGCGCAGCGCCTCGGCCTCGTCGCGGCGGCGGCGATGCTCGTCGCTCAGTTTGCGCCCCTCGGCAAGGCTGGCCTCCAGCTGCCCGATGATCTCCGTCATCCGGTTCCTGTCGTCGCCGAGCTTCGCGCGGGCGTCGTCCAACACCGCGCGGTCGAAGCCGAGGCGCTCGATCAACTCGAAGGCGTAGCTGTTGCCGGGCATCCCGACGAGGAAGCGGTACGTCGGCGTGATCGTCGCCGTGTCGAACTCCATTCCGGCGTTGACCACCCCCTCGGTCTCGTAGGCGAAGATCTTCAGCGAGCTGTGATGCGTCGTCGCCAGGATGAACGCGCGGCGCGCGAGCAGGTGCTCGAGGATCGAGGCCGCTATCACGCCCCCTTCATCGGGGTCGGTGCCGGTGCCGATCTCGTCGAGCAGCACCACATCGCCGGGGCGCACGTGCCGAAGGATCTCGCCGATGCGCGACATGTGCGAGCTGAACGTGGAAAGATCGTTCTCCAGCGACTGCTGATCGCCGATGTCGCAGAACACGCTGCACGCGTGCACCGTGCACTCATTCGCCGGCGGATGCATGCCGCTCAGCGCCATCGCCGTCACCAGCCCGAGCGTCTTCATCGCCACCGTCTTGCCGCCGGCATTCGGACCGGAGATCACCACCGCGCGCGTCGCCGCGTCCAGCTCGGCCGACATCGGCACCACGGAGTCCAGCCGCAGCAGCAGCAACGGGTGATACGCATCGCGCAGCAGGATGCGCTCCTCGTCGGCCACGGTCGGCTCGGCGCAGTTGTTCCGCTCGGCATACCGCGCGCGGGCGTTCAACGAGTCCACCAGTTGAAGGATCGTCATCGACTCGATGAACTCGCGCGACTCGGCGCCCAGTTCCTCGGTGAGCGTGCGGAGAATGCGCTCCACCTCGCGGCGCTCGGCGAACGTCAGCTCCGCGATCTCGTTGTTCATGTCGAAGATCTCGGCCGGTTCGAGGAACACCGTCGATCCGGTCTGCGATTCTCCGTGGATGATGCCCGGGATCTTCCGTTTCGCATCGGCCCGCACGGGGAGCACCAGGCGCCCCTCGCGCAGCGTCACGTACTCGTCGGTCACCAGCTCCTCATCCGACACGCGGCGCAGGATGCGCTGCAGGCGATTGCGCAAGGCGGCGGACTTGTCCACGATGTCGCGGCGGATGCGGGCCAGATCGCGGCTCGCGTTGTCGCGCACGTTCGCACCGTCGTCGATCGCGTCGGTGATGTGCTTCTCGAGCAGGCGGTTCGCGTGGATGCGATCGGTGATGCCGCTTACCAGCGGAGCGCCGTCGCGCCGATGATGGAAGTACTCGCGAATCTTCCGCAGAGCCGCCAGCGTGCTCGCGCAATGCAGCAGGTTCTCCGCCGAGAGATACGCGCCGGAGATCTTCGCCACCGAAAGCGCCTCGCGAATGTCGTAGATGCCGTCCAGCGGAAGGTGCTCGTCGCGCTGCAGCATCAGACGCACCTCGCCCACCATTCGAAGCTCGCGCCGCACGGCCGCTTCGTCGGTCATCGGCTCCATCTCGCTGATGTGCTCCACGCCGAGCGACGACACGGCAAAGCCGGCCACGTGCTCGAGGACGCGGTGGAACTCCAGTTGCTCCAGGCTCGATTGTGAAAGCTCGTCGCGTGTCATCACCGTATCATCCTCATCCGGCCTTGGCCTGTAGTTCTTCCTTGACGATCGCCTGCACGCGCCCGCCGTCGGCAAGGCCGCGCAGCGCCCCCATCGCCTTCGGCATCACGTTCTTGAAATCGCCCGGACCGCTCGCGCCGGTCTCCTCGACGATTCTGCGCACGGCGGCGCGGATCTCGTCGTCGTTCAACTGCTTCGGCAGATACTCCTCGATGATGCGCAGCTCCTGCTCCTCCTTCTCGGCGAGATCGATACGGGCCGCGGCGCGGAACTGCTCGGCGGCGTCCTTTCGGCGCTTGGCCTGATTCTGCAGCGCCCGCATCTCGAGCTCATCGGTCACGTCGTTGCCGCTCTTGGCAAGCTCCAGCAGCGCGGCGCGCACCATGCGCAGCGTCTCGACGCGCAGCTTCTCGCCCGCCTTCATCGCGTTGGTCAGATCAGAGGATATTCGTTCGGTGATCGTCATGTCGGTTCAAAGTTTCAAATTCCGGGTTCATCGATCTTTATGCGTACGAAGCCCCAAACTTACGATGATTAGAACACTTTCTCTGTTACCTAGCGCAACAGAAATCGTCTACGAGCTCGGCCTCCAGGAGTGGCTGGTGGGCGTAACGCACGAATGCGACTTCCCGGCCGCCGCGCTCGCGAAGCCGCAGGTCACCTCGGCGCGCATCAACCCGTCGTTCCCGAGCGAGGAGATCGACCGCCTGGTGCGCGAGCAGCTGGACGAGAGCGGCTCGCTCTACGCGCTCGACATGGAGTTGGTGCGGGCGCTGCAACCACAGCTGGTGCTGACCCAGCAGCTCTGCACCGTCTGCGCCGTCGGATACCGAACCGTTCGCGAGGCGATGCGCTCGCTGCCGGACCCGCCGGAGGTGGTCAACCTGGAGCCGCGGAACCTGCACGAGGTGCTGGAGTCGATCATCGTCGTCGGACGGATGCTCGGCGCGGGGGATGCGGCGATCGCGGCAACCGCTGCCGAACGCGTCGCCGAACTGCGCGCCCGGCTCGATCGGATTCCCCCGTTGGACGCGTCGCCGCGCGTGCTCTTCCTGGAGTGGCTGATCCCTCCCTTCTCCGCCGGACATTGGATGGGTGAGCTGGTGGCGGCCGCCGGAGCGACGCCCGTGCTCGCGAACATCGGCGAACATTCGCGCGGGCTGGCGTGGGAGGCGATCCGCGCGGAGGAGTTCGACGCGGCGGTCATCTCCTGCTGCGGCTTCGACGTGGAGCGCACGCTGCAGGACGTGGCGCTCTGCGCGGAGCTGCGCGAGCTGCGGCCCGGGCGCCCCGGTCTGCGCGTGATCGTGATGGACGGCAACCACTTCTTCAGCCGCCCCGGCCCGCGTCTGGTGGAAAGCGCCGAGCTGCTCAACCGCGCGCTGGCGGGCGTACCGGCCGACGAGGCCGGAGCCACGATCGCTCTGCCGTACGCGGCGTTGTAGCGAGTGGCGGGTA